>NZ_JBNHEP010000178.1:0-29309 GCF_050015995.1 Dapis brunnea BLCC-M229
AGGTACACCTATTTTTATTTCTTTTCTATTCCCTATTCCCTATTCCCTATTCCCTATTCCCTATTCCCTATTCTCTATTCCTTATTCCCTATTCCCTGTTCCCTGTTCCCTATTCCCTATTCCCTGTTCCCTAAAACAAAGGAATTTTGTACCTCACCAGGATGGAAATTGCTATATAGAGTATAGTAGTTATCATATTTATAAGATAAATTTTTTTAAAAGTACCTTAAATTCTTAGTTTTAAAGAAATAGTATTCCTTTGACTGCTTGACTTTTTTTAGGATATCGCTACTTGTACACCACTACCAAAATATTATTCAAGTTTACTTATTACTTAATAACTGAAGTTCCATCGGAAAGTCTTGCATTATTTTGGAGAATTGGTATCACGCTTGACTATTTCTACTCCTGCTGAAATCAGGTCTGCCATACTATCGCCCGCTCAAATTTCTGTCTACTATAACCAGAGTTAACCCCAACTAATTCTACATAAGAAATATCCTCAACTTTTTCCATGACAAGTTCTGTAGCTTGCACTCGCGATCGCTGACATAAGATTTTGGGGAAATCTATTTGACACTCATAATTGATTTTTTTTTAACGACTTACGCAGAAACCGGATTGATCGACAAAATTTCGTAATTTCAACAACAATAATTAGTGGAATAAACCCAGTTTCTTGTTTGGGTGCGTAAGTCCAGATACTTCTTCATTGCTATCTTTACAGCAGTTTCGGAGGCGCGTGAGGTACAAAGTTTTATTGTCCTAGGGAACACTTAACTGGGAACGGGGAACGGGGAACAGGGAATATAAAAGTAGTCTTATGACTCTACCTCAGCATCCTCAAAAGTGCTGTCGCTTTTTTTACAAACAGTCTCTCAGGAATAAAATTTGGGTAAACTTTCTATCCATCTGTAACATAAAAATAGCATTTCCATTTACTAACAACTTTCCGTCCTGGGAGCAAAACTTTCTGCACTATAGTCTCCTGCAAAAATACCCTGTTTAAAATGGTCTACTGCCATCCATAGCCAAATTTTGTTTTTTTTAAGGCTACAAGTGATTGCTATGTCTAGGTTGTAGCAATTTTTTCCATCTATTTAGGGACAACTCTAACGTTTTGTTCACAAAAAGCAATAAAACTTCACTTTTAATTCTTAAAATTGCACGAAAATTGCACAAACACTTTGCTTAAATAATCACCAGAAACAAAAACCACTAGTTAAAATTATTGAGGAGAAACTTCCATGTTTGATGCGTTTACCCGAGTTATATCTCAAGCAGATGCTCGTGGAGAATATTTGTCCACATCCACGATTGATGCTCTAAGTGCAATGGTGGCAGACGGCAATAAGCGGATGGATGCTGTTAACCGTATCACCAGCAATAGTCAGACAATTGTTGCTAACGCTGCTCGTGCTTTATTTGAAGAGCAACCTCAGTTGATTGCTCCTGGCGGAAATGCTTACACCAGCCGTCGGATGTCTGCTTGTTTGCGTGACATGGAAATCATCCTGCGTTATGTTACTTATTCCATCTTTAGTGGAGATGCAAGTGTTTTAGAAGATCGCTGCCTTAATGGACTTCGGGAAACTTATCTAGCTCTTGGAACACCTGGAGCTTCTGTAGCTGTTGGTGTCCTAAAGATGAAGGATGCTGCTATTTCCATTGTAATGGACCCAACCGGAATCACTTCAGGAGATTGTAGCTCGCTGAAATCTGAAATTGGTGGCTACTTCGATCGTGCAGCAGCAGCAGTTTCCTAGTTAACCTCTATCTTGATGTAACAAGCAATTCAATACAATGGCAACGCCTTTTCTAAAAACATTTAGCAAAAAATAAGGAGATACAAAATTATGAAAACCCCCATAACTGAAGCACTTTCCTCTGCGGATTCTCAAGGACGTTTCCTCAGCAGCACCGAAATTCAAACAGCGTTTGGGCGTTTCCGTCAAGCTACTACTGCTTTAGAAGCAGCTAAAGCTTTAACTACCAAATCCGAGCAATTAGTTCAAGGTGCAGCCAATGCTGTTTACGCAAAGTTCCCTTACACTACGCAAATGCAAGGAGCTAACTATGCTGCCGATCAACGTGGTAAAGACAAGTGCGCTCGTGACATTGGTTACTATTTACGCATGGTAACTTACTGCCTAGTTGCAGGAGGCACTGGACCAATGGATGAATATTTACTGAGTGGTATTGATGAAATCAACCGGACTTTTGAACTATCTCCCAGTTGGTATATTGAAGCTCTCAAGTATATTAAGGCTAGCCATGGTCTGACCGGAGACCAAGCTGTTGAAGCTAACTCCTATCTGGATTATGCTATCAACGCTTTAAGCTAAAATTTACCTATTTGCTGGTAATGGCAGGTGACTATAGTGGCGATTCATTAATTGAGAATGGATAATTGATAATGAATAATGAATAATATTATGTTCGGTTAAATAGTTATATATAATTAAAGTTCGTAGTAGGACTAAAGCCCTATCTACAGTTTGGGCTTCAGCCCTACTACAAACAAAAACTTTATTATAAGTGATTATCCGAACATGATATAATTGATAATTACCTCTGGTTAAAACCGCAAGGGAATTGAATATCAGGAAATATCCTAGCACTTTTTTTCCCCTTGAAAGGAGAGCCTTTTAACCAAGGTGTTTAATAATTAATTATTAATTATTAATTATTAATTATTAATTAAGGTTAGTATGGTTTCTTGTCATTACGAGCAATGTTTTGTAGAAAAAAAGAAAATATTTTAATAAAATTAGGAGCATAATATAATGGCAATTACAGCAGCGGCATCTCTTCTGGGAACCTCTGCCTTTAGTGATGCCAGTTTGGTCGAACTCCGTACCAACTGGACTCCGGAAGAAGCAATGATAGCGATTAAAGCTATTTACCGACACGTCATGGGCAACGAGCATTTGATGGCATCTGAACGTCTTACCAGTGCAGAATCTCTATTATGTAATGGCTCGATCTCAGTCCGCGAATTTGTCAGGGGAGTCGCTAAATCAGAATTGTACAAGTCGAAATTTTTTTATAACAACTATCATCCTCGGACAATTGAGTTAAATATTAAACATTTGCTAGGTCGCGCTCCCTACGATGAATCCGAAATTATTTACCATGTTGATATCTATCAAAACCAAGGCTTTGAGGCGGATATTGATTCCTACATTGACTCTGATGAGTACATTCAAAGTTTTGGCGAAAATATAGTTCCTTACTATCGAGGTTTTTCTACCCAAAAGGGACAGAAAACAGTAGGCTTTTCTCGAATGTTTCAGCTATATCGGGGTTATGCTAATAGCGATCGCGCCCAAGGTAATAGCGGTAGCCCTCGCTTAACTTACGATTTAGCCCGTAACTTAGCTACTCCTGTTTATACCTCAAATGTGGGACGAGAACTCACAGGTGCTACAGTAACTGAAGGCGGAAAACTCTATCGACTACGGGTAACTCAAGCAGCACGGGGACGAGGGCCGCAGATTCGACGCAGTATTAGTGAGTATGTCGTTCCTTACGATCGGCTTTCGGCAACCCTACAAAAAATTAATCAGCGTAACTGTCAGGTACTCAGTATTACTAATGCTTAATACAGATGCCAAAAAACGTTGCCAAAAACTATTAGACATCTCCAAAAATAAAAAATTAAATCAATTATCGAGTATAAACCGTCAATTATTTCCCCCTACTCTGTACGGACGTTGCATGCAACGTCCCTACTACTCCCTACTCCCTCTTTTCTGGAGATGTCTATTGAGTTATTATATCAAATCGGGTTCAAAAAATTCACAATTACGCTAGTTAAAAAAAGCAGAGAAACCGGGTTTATATTAGAGCGTCCTCTACCTGACATCTATAGCAGTCCAAGCATAGAGTACGGACATTACTAAATCCTAAAACTGAGGTAGAGATTACTTTTAACTGTCAGATGTGTTTCTTAAATTCTGTTGGAGTAGCTTTGATCTACGAAATTGAGACATCATTATTACACTCACTTCTGACTTTGCGCCTTGTGCGTGGCACTATACCTCACAATAAACCAGGTTTCTGACTAATCATTCTATAAATTTACAGGAGATAAATAAGTGGCAATTACAGCAGCAGCACCTCGTTTAGGAGTTTCTGCCTTTAGCGATTTTAAACCCTCAGAATTACGTCCCAACTGGAGCCAAGAAGATGTTCAGTCGATTATTAAATCGGTTTATCGACAAGTCTTCGGCAATGAATACATTATGGCTTTTGAGCGCCTCAAGGGAGAAGAATCATTGTTATGCAATGGCTCAATTACTGTGCGGGACTTTGTTCGAGCTGTAGCTAAATCAGAACTATATAAGTCGAAGTTCCTTTACAACAGTTTTCAAACCAGGGTGATTGAGTTAAATATTAAACATTTACTAGGTCGCGCTCCCTATGACGAATCGGAGGTAATTTACCACCTCGATCTCTATCAAAACCAAGGCTTTGAGGCCGATATTGATTCATATATCGACTCAATTGAATACGAGGAAAATTTTGGCGACAACATTGTTCCTTACTATCGAGGTTTTTCTACTCAACAAGGACAGAAAACTGTCGGTTTTCCCCGAATGTTTCAGCTATATCGAGGCTATGCGAATAGCGATAACTCTCAGATTTATGGTAAACAATCTCGGTTAGCAAAAGACCTAGGTCGTAATAGTGCGTCGGCAGTGGTAATCCCATCAGGTAGTGGTGAAGGCTGGGCTTATAAAGCTTCAAACCGAGGTATTGCTCCTAATAAAGCCTTTACAAATTCAAACTGGGGCGATCGTGTTTATCGGATAGAGGTATCATGTATGAATCTGCCAAGATATCCTAAAGTACGTCGAGTTAGTAAAGCATGGTTCGTTCCTTACGATCAATTATCAGACACCCTCCAAAAAATTAACAAAATGGGCGGTAAGGTAGCTAGTATCACTCTGGCATAGCAATTGAAATATTAGTAGAACTTGGAAATATGTTAGGAAAATCTTTAATGGGTGGGAGATCCAGCTCACCTTCAAAAAATCGCACCTTTGTTTATGAGGTAACTGGATTAAGACAAAATGGCGAAAACGATAATAATGACTATCCTTTTCGTACCAGTAGCAGTGTGTTTATCCAAGTCCCTTACGATCGCATGAACGACGAAATGTTGAAGATTGGCCGTATGGGAGGCACAATTGTCAATATTCGTCCTCTTGAGATATTAGAGAAAGTTTCAGAGAGTGAAACTTCTTCAGAGGGTGAAACTTCTTCCGAGAGTGAAGCTTCTGAGTAATTGGCAATTTTCAATTCTAGCCATTATATCTGGTAATTTTTCAGAAAGACTATCCTTATCCACAACTTTCAAGTTGGTGATGAAGCAATATCTTTGTTTGTCTGAGGAATAAGTCTTTCTGAAGATCGCCTTAACGAAGTCAGAAGTCAAAACTCAGAAGTCAGAAGTGAGATTTAATCGACTAAAAACTCCGATCGGATAATAGTTTCGGACAATTATTTGACATTTAAAGTTGGAAACTATTTGTGACATACCTAAAGTGAATTGGTATCAGTAGGGGCAATTCGCGAATCCCCCGTACAGAAGTTATTTTTGTAACGGGGATTAGAGCAACGCTCCAAAAACGTTTCGTCTTAAAAGGCGGGGTTGCGCGACCCAATTATTTGGATAATTTTCTCATCCCCATGAGTGCTCAATTGCCCCAATAGGCATCTCCAATAATTAAAATCAAATCAATTATCCTACAGAACATCAATATATTTTCCCCATATATTAGACTTGTCGCTTTATAACTAAAAAAAACTGGCAAACCCTTGTCATGCAAGGATTTTAGCTATTGCTAATTGAAAACGTCTGGAATTACTGCTGTGTCTTAATTTGAGCGATTTTTTCCATCTATTTAGCGACAACTCTATTTAATAAAATAGATTCAAAATAATATTATGCTGGCAACTACTCGATCCTCCCTAAGAGAAAGTCAACCTATTCTCTTCCGTCAATTGGCAAACTTTATTGAAATGAGTTGGGAACGTTATTTCGATCTATACCCCTACGATATACCAGAAGGTCTCGGTTATGTGGAAGGAAGTTTAGATGGAGAAAAACTAATTATAGAAAATCGCTGCTATCAAACATATAAGTTTCGTAAGTTGCACTTGGAGTTGGCGCGAGTCGGTAATAGTCTGAATATTCTCCACTGTGTCATGTTTCCCCAACATAATTATCCCCTACCAATATTTGGAGTAGATCTGGTTGGGAGTCAAAAAGGAATCGGAGCAGCTATTGTCGATCTGTCTCCCATTAACGGCCAGCATACTTTATCACATTCTTATCAAAATGTCTTAGCTAATCTACCAGATGTTAATTTTTCTCAACCTCGCGATCTACCACAGTGGGGGGATATTTTCTCAGAATTTTGTATCTTTATACGTCCTGTTGATTCTAGAGAAGAAAGGCTTTTTCTTGAGCAAGTGAAACACTTTTTAACGCTACATTGTCAAATTGCTCTTTCTACATCTCCTGTATTTTCTAGCTCTCAGCTTGCTGAAATTTTGGCGGGACAGCATAATTATTGCATTAAGCAGCAACAAAATGACAAGACACGACGAGTTCTGGAAAAATCTTTAGGCCAGGCGTGGACTGACCGATATTTGACGACAATGCTGTTTGATTTTCCCCATACTGTTTAGGATTTTCCTGTCCTTTTGAATTTTCAAGCATTCTCCAGTTCAGAAGTCAGAATAGGATTATTATTTGTTTTTGGGATGATACTTCTGGTTAGAAGCCTAATGCGATTTATGACAGTTTTCACGAAAACAAAAATATAAGCAAGTATACAAAATTAATTATACATCTTATAGAAACTGAATTCTTGGCATTTTAAAAATCCCAGATAATTAGAATAGTTCAGCAATTAACAATATTCATGTGACGAGGTGCCGATACAATTAATAATTAATAATTACCCCTTCTTAAAACGGATAGGATTGACTAAAAGGAGAATTTTTGATTTATACCCTATCCAAGGGAAGGCTTCAAGGCATGAATTGTTGAATGAATAATTAATAATTCGGTAAATAATTTTGTTTAGGTACTTAATTAATATGATGTTAGGTTAAATAGTTATATATGATTAAAGTTCGTAGTAGGGCTGAAGCCCTACTACAAACAAAAACTTTATTATAAGTGATTATCTGAACATATAAGTATCCTTCAATAATTGATAATTACCTATTCTTAAAAGTAAGAAGATTGACATGTTAGGGAAAGTTTTTTCTTGTTTCTCCTTTAAAGGAGAGGCTTGAAAGCTTAATTATTCGGTAAAGCTTGATAAGTTACAGACCTAATAATTGTAGTCTATATTAGGGTTTGCTGAAAAAAGTATTTTGGTAAGGGTAAGAGTCAGGAGTCAGAATTTGCCCTTAGTTTTTCTGCCGTTGTCTGCCAAAAATGCAGATTTTTTAAGCTTGATCGAGCGAAAAGCTCGTACTTTTTTAGATTCAAAAAGGCACTTACCTTTATATTTCAATGCTTTTATGATTATTCAGCAAGCCCTATATTAGACATCTCCAGAAAATCAAAAATCAAATCAATTCTTATCCAGAAATTATCAATTACTTCTCCCTGTTCCCTCTCTTCCAGAGAGGTCTATTAGACATCTCCCAAAATCAAAAATCAAATCAATTCTTATTCATAAATTATCAATTATTTCTTCCTGTTCCCTGTTCCCTTTTTCCCGGAGAGGTCTATTAGATTAATCAAAACTATTATCATAAATATTAAGATTTATTAATATGTTTTAATAAATCAGCTCTAAGAAAGTCAAATTTGAGTTAAGATGAATTAACAATAATTAAGCTAAATTGAATTTTTTTACAGGATTATGGATGTAGAAGGACAATTTCCCATAGAGAAATTATTGTTCCAAGCGATATTGGAACACTCCTTTGATGCCATTCTCATTGCTGATTCTCAGAATCGTCTGGTAGAAGTCAATTTATTGGCTTGTAACTTGTTGGGTTTCACTAGAGATGAACTGATTGGGCAATCGATGTTTAACTTTTTTATCGGTTCCCTTGAGGAAAAAGAGGACGCAAACAGTGAAGAAGTTCAAGTCAAATCTCCCAATGGCCAGATAAAAACCCTGGAGTGTAGGCTAATCAAGAATTTATTATCCAATTACAAATTGTTGATATTAAGAGATGTGACTAAACTCAAACTAGCATCTGAAGAACTTCACCACCAAAATCAAAGAGTAAAGTTATTTTCGGAAGTTACCCTCAAAATTAGTCAATCTCTGCAACTAAAAGAAATTCTACAAACTGCTGTTACCGAAGTGCAAAGAATTCTTAAAGCTGATCGGGTGCTAATTTATCAGGTTTTGTCCAATGGAACTGGAGTGACTATTAGTGAAGCTGTATTACCCAATGTTCCGCCGATTCTAGCTATAGAGTTTCCCGAAGAAGTCTTTCCTGAAGAATATCGAGAACTTTATGCAGGAGGAAGAGTTCAAGCTATCTCTGACGTACACAGTATTAAGGCTGATTTGACTGAATGCTTAGTTGAATTTATGGATGAATGGATGGTGAAAGCTAAGTTAGTAGTGCCAATCATCCAAAACCTCAAGTCGGTCACTGATGAAATAAAAGTTCCCAATCAACCATGGGGTTTGTTAATTGCCCATCAATGTCAAACAACGCGACAGTGGAAAGACTTTGAGTTAGAGATGATGCAACAATTGGCAGCTCAAATTGGCATTGCTTTATCCCAAGCAGAATTACGAGAAAATCTCGAAGGACTTGTCACCGAACGTACAACTAAATTAAGACAAGCTAACACGAGTCTCCAACAAGAAATTAACGATCGCCGCTCGGCTGAAGTTGCCTTGCGTCGTAGCGAAGAAAAGCTCCGTCTCATCGCCAATGGACTGCCAGTTTTAATTGCCTATGTGGATAAACAGCAATGTTATCGCTTCAATAACAAAGCTTACCAAACCTGGTTAGGATTGTCTCCCACTAAGATTTACGGCTCTCATCTTCAGGAAGTGCATGGGAAACAGGAATACCACAAAATTCAAGAATATATAGAAATGGCACTATCGGGGAAAATGGTAACTTACGAAAATGAGACTACCTTTCAAGACGACAATCTCCACACTGTTAACGTTAGCTACATTCCCCACATTGACCAACAAGAAAAAGATACAGTAAAAGGATTTTTTTCACTCATCAGTGATATTAGCGATCGCATAGCCATTGAAAGGATGAAAGACGAATTTATTTCCGTCGTTAGCCATGAATTACGCACCCCATTAACCTCCATTCACAGTTCCTTGAAAATTCTAGCAACAGGAAAACTCGGAAATCTTTCTACTAAAGGACAACGGATGCTGAGAATAGCTGACGAACAAACAGATCGCCTGGTGCGCTTAGTGAACAATGTCCTAGACTTACAGCGGATTCAATCCGGCAAAGTCAAAATGAACAAAAAAGGTTGCCAAGCAATGGAATTAATGATTGAAGCTTGCCAAACTATGCAAGGAATTGCTCAAGAGTACGAGGTTAACCTGTTCAGTAAATCTGTTGCTTTTGAAGTTTGGGCCGATCGTGACTATATTGTTCAAACTCTCACTAATCTATTGAGCAATGCGATTAAGTTTTCTCCTCCAAACAGCACTGTTTTCTTGTCGGCAAAAATGGAATCGCCACAAGATAGCAATGGCAGGGAAAAACAAATTTCTTATGTAACCTTTGAAGTCAAAGACGAAGGACAAGGTATTCCAGTCGATCGACTAGAAACTATCTTCGAGCGTTTTCAGCAAGTTGATTCTTCTGATTCTCGCAAAAAAGGAGGAACAGGTTTGGGATTAACCATTTGTCGTCAAATCATTGAAGAACACGGTGGGAAAATTTGGGCAGAAAGTTGTTTGGGAAAAGGTAGTACTTTTTATTTCACTCTACCTTTAGTTATAGAAGAGAGCGGAGGTTACTATGAACGATAAACATATTTTACTAATTGACGATGAAGAAACAATTCAGGAAGTAGTACAAGTTGGAATTGAGATTGAATGTGGTTGGGAAGTTTCCCTTGCTTCCTCTGGTTTAGAAGGAATAGAGCTAGCCAAACTCCGACAGCCAGATGCCATTCTTCTTGATGTGATGATGCCGGATATGGATGGGATTTCTACCTTGTTGAAGTTAAAAGCTAATTCCCACACTCAATCGATTCCCGTAATTTTTCTGACGGCTAAAATCCAAGCTGTAGATAAAAACCAGTTTCAAAATATAGGAGTTGCTGATGTGATTACCAAGCCTTTTAACTCTATGACTCTAGCAAGTCGAATAGCAAAAATACTGGAATGGGAATTGTAATTAGGCTGCTCCAGTCTTAATGAAGTCAGAAGTTAGTAGGGGCGATTCGCGAATCGCCCGTACAGAAGTTATTTTTGTAACGGGGATTAGAGCAACCCTCCAAAAATATTTCACTTTAAAAGGCGAGGTATTAAACCTCTCCAGAAAATAGGGAAAAAGGAACAGGGAACAGGAAAAAGTAATTGATAATTTATGGATAAAAATTGATTCTATTTTTAAATTTTTGGAGATGTCTATTAAGTAAGGATTTATGAGACTATTAATTGTTGATGATGAGGAAATTTTAATCGATCTACTCCAAAGAACTCTCAAAAATTATGCACTTGATGCTGTTACCGATGGAGAACAAGGATGGATTTATGGTTCGACTTATCCTTACGATCTGATTATCCTCGATTGGTCTTTACCTAAACTTGATGGACTTAGTTTGTGTCAGCGTTTCCGCAACCATGGCTATCGTATGCCAATCCTCTTACTAACAGTCCGCAATAGCAGCCCCGAAAAAATTCAAGCACTTGATGCTGGAGCAGATGATTATCTCTGCAAGCCTTTTGATGTTGAAGAATTAGCTGCTCGCATACGAGCTTTGTTGCGTCGCTCCAACTCTCGTTCTCCCTTATTAAGTTGGGGAGACTTACAACTCAATCCATCTAATTGTCAAGTGCTCTATCAAGGACATTCGATTTTACTAACGGCTAAAGAATATCAGTTACTAGAGTTATTCATGCGCCATAGCCAAGAAGTTTTTGGCATCGAAGATATTCTTGAGAGTTTGTGGCCGTCGGTAGAATATATTTCTGAAGCAACTGTTCGCTCCCATCTGAGAAACTTGCGAAAAAAATTAAAACTAGCTGGTTTACCTGAAGATCCGATCAAAACATTAAGAGGACGAGGATATGGTTTAAAACCTCTACCCCAAGATAACAAGTTGGAGAAAAATTTTTTACCTACCCAACCTGAAGATAAAGCTGATAAGGAAGCACGACATCTAGCAGCATTGAGTGCAGCCTGGAATAAATATAGAAACAAGTGTCACCAACAATTAACTACTTTAGAAGAAGCTCTTGAGGGTTTGAAAACTGGCTACCTCAGCCCTAATAAACGAGAAGAAGCTAGATTAAGTGCCCATAATTTAGCAGGAACTTTGGGCATTTTTGGCTTTGATGAATGCTCTCAGCTTGCCAGGGAACTAGAACAACTCCTACAAAAAACTGTACAGGAAAAAAAAGGAAAACTACTAAGATTTGAAACTATTTTCAATGATTTACTTGTACAACTAGCTATAGAAGACAATCCCTCTAATAAAATATCTGGCCGACTGACAAAACATTGTCCTTTATTGTTAGTTATTGACGACGACCGAAATTTTACTGAACTTTTGAGCGAAAAAGCGCTTTCTGAAGGAATCCAAATAGTTGTTGTGCCTACTCCAGAGCTAGCTAGAACTTGGCTCGAAGGGTTACAAGACCGCCTACTTCCCAATGTTGTTCTCCTGAGATTATCTTTGGTTGGAGCGAAAACTAATGACAAAGATTTAGAGGAGCGTTTATCCTTAATTGCCGAATTCAATTTACTGGTGCCATCGATCCCAGTTATTATTATTGCCGATCGCGATCATTTTAGAGACCGTCTACTTGTAGCCCGACATGGAGGAGCTTTTTACCTAAAACAACCACTTCTTCCTGCTCAAGTAGTTGCTTTTTGCCAACAAGTTCTAGAAGGTTCTTCTTGGGGCAAAAAAGTAATGATTGTGGACGACAATGTAGAATTTTTACGATCCTTACCAGATATACTGGAACCTTGGGGATTCAAGCTTACTACTCTCGACGATCCTCGTCAATTCTGGGATGTACTGCAAGCTGTTAAACCCGATCTACTGATACTAGATATTGAAATGCCTCATTGGAGTGGGATTGAATTATGTCAAGTACTTCGGGGTTATCCTTGCTGGTCTAGATTACCTGTATTATGCCTCAGTATTCATACAGATGTAGAAGTCCGCGATGAAGTATTTAACAGTGGTTTTGACGAGTTTATTTCTAAACCAATTCTAGGTAAACAACTTGCCGATCGCATTACTTACCATATTGCTGGATCTAAACACCAATGAGGTTTTTACATTACGTTTACTGAGAAATGCTACATAACCTATAATATTTCAACCTTATGTTCTCTTCAAAAACCATTGCCGATTAAAATAAATGGAGCCCAATAATAAGGATGATTATACTTACTATTAATCATCGCAATTTGTGCCTTTTGTACAGCTCTAGCCTTATTGACCCCACTCTTTAAAGCTGTATAAAAATTATTCATAAATTCAGAAGTACCCTGGTCATCTACTCGCCATAAAGTTGCTAAACTTGCTGCTGCACCAGCCACTTGCATTTGATAACCAAAACCAAGAATTTCTGAACCATCTCCTAGCTGTTTTCCTTTACCAGTTTCACAAGCGCTCAAAACTACTAATTCTACACCACTTAAATTCCAATTTTCTACTTCTCGTAAGCTAGCAAGTTCGCCATCTCCATATAATATAAAAGAATCTTCTGGACTACCACTAACAAAAGCAGAATGAGTAGCAAAATGTATTAAACTATGGCTAGACATCCTTAACTCCATCAACTGTTTAGTAAAATCATCTCCTAATAATTTATTGGTTTGAGGAAACATACTCCCTAGCTGTTCTACCTCTACTCCCGCAAAAGGTAAACCTTCAAATTCAAACTGTTTTTTACCAATTGCAAAGCTATAATTTCCTTCAGTTAAAGCTCCTGCCAAAATTCGGATATTTCTATTTCTCCTTGGACTTAAATCCATAATACTTGCAGCAGTAATATTATTAACTTTAAACCTCTCTATCAGCCATTTTTCTCCATCATATAAAGCTGCTAAAGGAATATAACGGAGCTTGCCATCTGGTGCATAAAGAATAGTTTTAATTTTACCAATTTTTAGGTCATTTTCTATTGGTTTAATCAACCAATTATAAAGCTTTAATCCTGCTTGCGCAACTCTAAAATCAGAGATATTCTTAGCTTTTCTTCTATTAATTAATCCTACTCTAAATGTAAAAAAAACTTGCTCAAATTCTTCCTGATTAACTAATACCGTCCGATGAACTGGGGGAGAATTAGCAGTAACTAAGATTAATTCCAGGCGATCTTCTAAAATTAAGGGATATAAGACTACTGCATTTTCTTTTTTATGTTTCTTTAGTTCAGCCTGTAATAAAACTAACATCTCAGGGGTAAGTCTTTGACTCTTAGCTTTCTTCTTTATTTCTGACCTAATTTCTGTTATTTCCTCACTACTAAGAAAATCGTGAATAGCAATTAATTTTTCTAATGAAATGTTCTGATTTTGTTTGACATTTTTACCTATTTCATCTAAGAAATGAGTATATTTTTCCCTGAAAATATTTTCCAGTCTCAGCATAATAACTTCATTAGATTTATCATCATCGAGTTTGATACCTCCCATATACTCAAATACTTCTTGTACTTTCAACAAATCAAGAATTTGATGTGATTCTATGGCTCGTTTTTCTTCCAGCAATAAGTTAGCTAAAGCCCGATATATTTCAGTAATAGTGCCGTCTACATAAGACTTTTGTTCCTCTACTGGTAAAACCTGTAAATCTTGGCGGATTTTTTCTGTAATATTAATTGATTGTTTATAAAATATTATTGCCAATTCTGGTTGATTATTTTTTGCTAATAATTGTCCTATATCAGCAAGACTAATTCTTTCCCTATTCTGGTTTCCAAGTTGTCGATCGAGAATTAAAGTATAAGTCAAAAATTCTAGAGATTCAGAATACTTGCCAGATTCTCGATGCACTATGCCAATATTATGAAGAGTTACTGATTTACCTTCCTTATCCCCTAACTCTTCCTGAATACTTAATGCTTGCTGATGATATTCTAATGCTTGGGAATATTTTTCCTGTTCTCGATAAATTACACCTATATTATCTAGAGTTGTTGCTATATTCAGACGGTCTTGATTTTCTTCGTAAATTTCTAAAGCTTGTTGATAAAATTTTAAAGCCTGAGAAAACTCTTCTAGCTGCCGATAAATTGCTCCAATATAAGTTAAAGTTGTGGCTTTTTTGGGAGGATTATTCTGTAAAACTTTCTGATAAAAATCTATAGCTTGCTGATAGCGACCTAATCTTGAATTAACTAAACCAAGATTACTTAAAATTGCAATAAGATTGACCTTATCTTTTTTACGCATTTCTAAAGCTTCTTCATAAAACTCTATAGCTTTCGCATATTTACCTTGGCGATCGTAAATAACACCTATTTCATTTAAAGTGCGACTAATAGCAGTAGTATCGTCTATTTCTCTACGCATTTTCAGCGCTTGATTTAATGATTCTAATGCTTGGGAATATTCACTGAGCTGAGAATAAACTGTACCAATACTATGTAGGGTGGCAGCAATTTTATCTGTATCACCTAACTGTTGACGAA
Organism: Dapis brunnea BLCC-M229; assembly: GCF_050015995.1. NCBI lineage: Bacteria > Bacillati > Cyanobacteriota > Cyanophyceae > Oscillatoriales > Microcoleaceae > Dapis > Dapis brunnea. Next base: position 14,865 of record NZ_JBNHEP010000178.1, read on the forward strand.
TTTCCAAAGCTTGCTGATAATGCTCTAAAGCTTTCTGATACTGATGTAGTTGCTGATAAATGGTGGCTATATTGTAGAGGGTGCTGCCGATCTTAAAGCGATATCCCTTTTGAGTATGAATATCTAGGAGTTGCTGCAAAGTTTGTAAGGCAGTTTCTAATTCTCCATTTTCAAGTTGTTGTTTAGCTTTCTCATCAAGTTGCTCTGCTTCAGTTTGTAGGTTTTCTTGGGTAAGGCGATCGCTATATTTTTTAGTATCTTGTGCAACTGCTTTTGAATATATCTGCACTTTCTCTATTTTCTCTGTTACTAGAGATGGAGGCAAAATCAAGAAAAATACAGTACCGATAATTAATCTAAAATATTTCCAATTTATCATTTTCTACCAAATTCATAAAATTTTACTATATACATTAACTTATTAGGACTTGCTGATTAAATCTAAAAGCTTTTATATGTAAATGTTTTAGCCTTTGCGTGTGGTCTAAAAGTGCCAGCTTTTTGCTTCCTCAAGCTCAATTCTGGTGAGAATTTGGCGTTGGTGAATGGGTAATGCTTTTGTCTCAAATATCTATGAAAAAACTATAGTTGTACGGTTCATAAATATTGAAGAGCATTACTTAATCACCAACCACAGAATTTTTAGCAGCAGAAAAATTGAGGCACAATTCTTCCTCTCTTCCTCCTACATTCTCTGTAATTCCCCATCTTTCCTGACTCCTGACTTCTGACTCCTACTCTCACTCAAAAGACTTATTGAGCAAACCCTTATTAAAGTATTCAGACCGAAAATCAAAAAAGTCTGGTAAATCTTAAAATTTACCAGACTCTCTTTTATATTATTACCTTTTAATGGCGGGAGGCGGATTTGAACCACCGACCTTCGGGTTATGCTTACTACTACAGCTTTCACTGCCTTAACTCTGAAATTATCAGAATTAGTTTGTAGTCTGGACTGTCCCTTTACCCTCAGCTTCTATAACACTAGAACTGCTAGGGTACTTGCCAACCAGTCTCTACACCTTCTCCTTAATTTTGGAGCTTGGCTCGGGATTACCCCGCTAACGGCTTCCCCGAATTTGACAAGTAATCACATACAAGTTTCCCTATATGCCGCCCTTTACAAGGTAAAGACTCAAGCTAAACGACTAGCAGTTTTGGTTTATGCTTGGTTTAATTTATCTTTCCTTATAACTTGAGCCCGACGAGCTACCAGACTGCTCTATCCCGCGTCAACTTTTTTATTATAACCATAACCAAATCAAAATTGCAACCCCTTAGTCAAATATTCTCAAATTTTTTTCCAGAACCTCCACTTATAGCAGTTTTCAAGTTCATCAAACATATCAAAAAAATGATAAACCAGTAGGGACGTTTTCGGCTAAGAGCCGACATGAAACGCTGCGCGACATGAAACGCATTTTTGTTATGCAACGTCCCTACTTTACTTCTGACTCCTACCCTTTGGACGGGCAACGGCAAAAAAATAAAGAGGCAATTCTGACTTTTACCACCTCTAAATTCCCATTTCTCCTGTAGGGGCGAATGGCCATTCGCCCCTACAACTCCTGACTGCTACCCTAAACCCTAAATAGACATTTCTCCCACTACTTCCAAACGCTTAACATTACTCAGTGACATATAATTTTCCGCGAGAGTCTCAGCAATACTAGGAGCTATCCAACCCATCTGAGTTAATAAATGAATTGCCACTGCATATTTCGCCCTTTTCGCACCATCATTAACTTTTATAGCCAAACCCATGCCTTCACCTACTCGGCCAATACATTGTACTCCCTCAGCCCCAGACTTACTGACAAGTTCTCCAGACGTCAAGCGCATTAACTCTGTATCAAAATGTCCCTCTCCCCCAACCATTTCTGGATGATATGTCATAGCGCGGACAATTCGTTCTAGATCCAAACTATTACCTGAAGCTAGTTTGGCGTACAAAGTTGCCATTTGACTAAGTTGCAGAAGATAAGTTGGAGCGCCACAGTCATCACGAGCGCCGATAAATTCTGCTGCTGGCATGGCCAGTAATTCAGCCACTTTGCTAATAATCAACTGTTGTACTGGATGCTTCATTTCCAGGTAAGATTCCATCGGCCAATTTCTTTGCTGACAAACAGCTAGCATACCTGCGTGCTTACCAGAACAGTTATATTGCAAAGGACTACTTTTCCCGGCTGGAGTTGGACATTGTAGCTTTGATGGGTCAATATCACAACGCCATAAAACATTAAATACCTGTCTTGCTTGCTCTGTTGTACCTTGATGAGAACTACATATAACAGCTAAGTCTATATCAGTTAAGTCATACCGTTCTAGAGTACCTGTGGTAGTAACTGCTAAAGCTTGAAATGGTTTGAGAGCTGAACGGACAAATGTAGCTGTATCCGCATCTCCAGCCAAGGATAAAACTCGGCCTCTGTGGTCGCATATTGTGGCCTGAACTTGGTGAGTTGATTCAACAATACCTTCTCTGAGTAGTCTGACTTCTAGTTGTGCAGTTTGTGTTCTTTTTCCCCTAGTCATTTTTATTTATTATGTTGGGTAGGTGGAGTACTGATTAAGTAAATTGTTTAACTATACTTTTGGACAGTATTTATCAAGTTAAGATTAACACTAATGAAGCGATTATTTGTAGATAGAATAATTAATCGTGTTAACTAGAAACAGCTTTCAATTAAAAATGCTTATTAGTGTTAGTTTTTTTAAGTAAGAATCGGGTAGGTCATTTTAGTTAGCCTCCTGTCGGAGGAGCTACGCTTTTTCCTGACGGAATGCTCCGCAAACATGTGGCGCAGCGAAACAGTTAGCCTCCTGGGTCGTAACTTCTTTCACAGTACCGACCGCTGAACACAGAGCCTTGAAATACTGAAGTTGATTTTTTTATCCCCTATCCAAGGCTATGCTTTACCCATAAGTCTTGAAACCCTTTTCTGATAGGGAGATGGGAGGATGGGTAGAGAAACAGAGCAAAATTACGGAAAAGTCTCTAATTAAATAAGTTTTAAATACGTTTATTTTCCCGAAATATCTATTTAATGGTAAATACATAAATCATCTCTTTTATCAAGTTTTATCTTAAGAAAGATTTGGGTAATAGATAGTATCCAACGTTAGGGTACTGACCTAATTTTTTGGTCTAGATTGCTGGAATTACTGACTTAATTATCTACTATAATGATTAGAATTTTTTTCGGTTTTTTGGGGGCAATTTTATACACAAAACCAAATGATTCCGCCAATAACAATTAATGACAGAAAAATATAAAAAGTTTTGCGTAATCTTTGCAGAAGTGGTTTAACTTGATATTCAAGTATTAATCTATCCTTTGTAATTTCCTCTGGTGTTTTTAGCCATGTTTGCCCATCATACCAACCAGACTCCTCATAAAAAACTTTGGTATTCCCAAGACGTGACTGGACATAATTCCAACCTAAATAAAGTCGTAACAATACCAAAATTAGAATTAAACTTGCTCCTGCTGACCCACTCAGTAAGAATTGCACCAGATATTTTTCTGGAGGGAAACTTGCTGCTGCGACTGGGCCTGATACTAACCAACTCCATACCCAAACCCAGACTAGCTTCCTTAAATAATTAGGTCTTTCTAATGTTACCCAGTAAAATAACCAGGAATTTTTGAGTTCTTCGTATTCGTTGGCTGGTTGTTGTTCTGGTGGAACGGGAGAGCTAGATGCTATCTGTCTAATCATAAATAAATTTTTTCCTCACTTATTTTTATAACAGTAAAGAAGTAATTAACATTGACAGCTTGAGTCTAATCGATCAATGATAAAGTATCTATTCTTTCTGCATGACCCCAGAATGCTTCTAAATTATAGAAATCTCTTTCTTCGGGCTTTAATATATGAACTATGACATCAGCATAATCCATTAAGATCCAAGAACTTTCGCTTTGGCCTTCGACTCCTAAAGGATAAACTTGCCTCTCTTGTTCTACCTTTTCGGCGATCGCCTGAGATATGGCTCTTACTTGGACATGAGAATAACCTGTAATAATTACAAAGTAGTCTGCCAAATAAGATACTTCTGATACTTTAATGACAACAATGTTATCTCCTTTGCGGTCCAATGCAGCGTTAACTATTGTGGATGTCAATTCTAAAGTTTCATCAAGTCCCGAATTTGTCAGACTTGTTTCGGTTGACAAGGATTGAATATGAGGGTAATTTGACATTAAATTATATATTTCCTTAATTAATTGAATTACTAATCGATCTTGGCCTCTATATTATATTGATCATATCTTGTTAATTTATTGTCTGTTTGCTCTTCTGTTCGTGGAGTTATTTTTTGACCTTTTCCATAAACCAATTTCTAGTCAATAGAATTCGTGGGTGAATCAAACTATGTAAGCCAAGCAAGTGTTTTATAGTATAATCACTGGTTAGCCAAACTGCTTGGTATAGATTTTTTTGAGCTATTTGTCTCAAATCCTCTAGCTCAGGGGTCTTACCTCTACCAGGTTCTAAAGTATCTGCCAGGAAAACTACGCAACTTAGCTGATTCATAGCCGGACATCCTAATGTATGGTTAGCGATCGCTGCTAATATTTCCGGATCTTCTATGCCAAATTCTTTTTTGGCCACAATTGCACTAACATCTGCATGAAGCAAGTGAGGACAAACTGCTGATACTGAATCTATTTCTAAACCTTCTGAGTTAGAGATTTGTAATAGACTTTCGGGAGAAAAGTATTTAGCTAGGTCGTGCATCAGTCCTGCAAGTTTAGCTTTTTCTTGGTCTAACCCATAATAGCTAGCTAGTTCCTCTGACATTTTTTCTACTCTGAGAATATGTCTGATCCTAGAGGTGGGAACATGAACTGAAAGCCATTTCAATACTCTTTCTTTAAGTTGAACTAAGTCTAATTTTTCTGGTTTGATTGACAGTTCCTCAGCTTTCATAGAAATTATTCTTACTCCATAGTGATAATTTTTATAACAGTTTATTGTAAATAAAAACTTCTATCTACAGATTGAAATAAATCATAATAGGAGTGCTTTTTAGTGAGGGACTCTTGACTTAATTTTTTTCAGACTAACTCTCATAGTGAACATCCAAACAATATCGTTTTTTGCATATATCTGAGTAAATTACTATTACCAATAATTTTAGCTGTGTAGCTATGCATAAATTTTCATTAATTTTCGTTGGGTTGGGAAATTCTAAATACAGAAATATCAGTTATTTCCACCTTGGCAATGAAAATTTTTTGATTAACGTAGAGCTGACAATACCAAATTATATCAAGATATACTAGCAATGAGTAATAGCTCATTTTGCTAGAATAAGCTAAATTGAAAATTAAGAAATTTTCCACAGATTTGTACTAACAGAAAGTCTGAAACATAGAAATATGCCATCTTCAGAGTCGTCATCCCCAATATCACAGTCTGAGGAAACAGCTACTCAGTCAGACACCTTGTCAACTGACTTTGTTGTTGAATTCTGGGGTGTGCGAGGTAGTATACCTACCCCCGGTAGTAGCACAGTTCGCTATGGAGGTAATACCTCCTGTGTAGAAATGCGTGTAGGGGCAAAACGTTTGATTTTTGATGGAGGGACTGGCTTAAGAGTATTGGGTTTAAATCTACTTAAGCAAATGCCAGTCGAAGCCCATATATTTTTTAGTCATACTCACTGGGACCATATTCAAGGTTTCCCATTTTTTGTGCCTGCATTTGTACCAACTAATAAATTTCACATCTATGGGGCAATAGCACCTGATGGTACTACAATTAAGGAATCTTTATCCGATCAAATGGTAAATCCTAACTTTCCTATTCCTTTACAGGTAATGGGTTCGGAGATAAAGTTTTATGACTTTAGAAATGGAGATGTAATTAAGGTTGATGATATTGAGATTGAAACAGCTCCTCTAAATCACCCAAATTTTGCCGTTGGATATCGAGTTTCTTGGGAGGGTAAAACTGTAGTTTATTGTCCAGATACAGAACATTATGAAGACCGCTTTGATGAAAATGTACTTCATCTAGCTCGTAATGCCGATCTATTAATTTATGATGCTACCTACACAAATGAAGAGTATTATGATGTTAAATCCCCGAAAATCGGTTGGGGACATTCTACTTGGGAGGTAGGGGTAGAAATAGCAAAAAAGGCAGGAGTGAAACAAATAGCTATGTTTCAACACGATCCTGCTCATAATGATGATTTATTGGATGAAGTTCAGGTCTCTCTCCAATCAATATTTCCTAATGGGTTAGTAGCAAAAGAAGGTATGACAATTCCTATTGTTTAGTTAGTCATATTAAAAATATCGAATAAAGTATAGCACAGAGATTATATTCATGTCAAGAGCTAATCTCAGAAATAGGCGTAGACAAAGACCACCTCTTTTTTTGCTGTTACTACTGATATTTTTGTGGAGTACGAGTTGTGGTTGGGTTATGGCAAAAATTTCTACTGCAACGACTATTTCACAAATTGATTCTGAATTAATTAGCAATGTTGATGTGGTTCCCCAACGTTATCGGTTAGGACTATCATTGTACTTAGAGAATTGTGCTACTTGTCATGTTGCAGTACCACCTCAAGTCCTCCCTACAGAAAGTTGGCAAATAATTCTCCGAGATTCTCAACACTACGGTGTACAACTGCCTACTCTCATAGATCCACCGCGTCAACTTGTTTGGAATTATCTACAAGTTTCTTCTCGTCGCAAATCTCAGCAAGATGAGAGAATACCTTACAGAATTGCTAGTTCTCGTTATTTCAAGGCACTTCATCCAAAAGTAGAACTTCCTCAACAATTAAATATCAAGGGTTGTATTTCTTGTCATCCCAAGGTTAAAAATTTTGACTTTCGGACTCTCAACTCAGAATGGCTAGATTAATGAAGTCAGAAGTCAGAAGTCAGAAGTTAGAAGTATGGAAGTAGGAAGATAGGTTGAAAAAAATCAAAAAACCACCACAGGGCAAACGTATCTAAATTATGGAAACTTTTGCCTTTAAGTTTTATAAGATTAATCAAATTAATAAGTATAAATAGGGTTTGCTGAATAATTATAAGAGGATTGAAATATATAAGGTAAGTGCCTTTTTGAATCTAAAAAAGTACGAGCTTTTCGCTCGATCGAGCTTAAAAAGTTAGCATTTTCGGCAGACAACGGCAGAAAAACCAAGGGCAAATTATGACTCCTACCTCCTCTATAATATCAAATCCGCTTGAATACTTATTATATAGTTGGGAGTAGGGGAGTAGGGGAGTAGGAGAGATTAAATATTGAAGTAATTATAGAATTATAAACAGATATTATATAACTCGATTCTATGTGCAATTAACCCGATTTGATATCAAGAAAGGATTTGAATAGCATGAATTTTTAAATTCGTATTCAATAGAACATTTGTATTAAGAGAAAGTAATTTTGCAATTACTGTATAACCGGATTTTATATAATTCCCGTTTCTCCTGATTCCTGACTCCTGACTCCTGACTCCTGACTCCTGACTCCTACCCTTACCAAAAGACCTTTTTCAGCAAACCCTAAATATTCAAAAGTTTTACTGAAAAATTAAGGTATAAAAACTCTCCATGAATGGAGAAAAAAGAAAAAAATCTTTGGACCGAGGATTAGTCTTTAAAATAATGATTTTGGTAAATCTCTCTTTATTAGTCAAAGAAAACTCACAGGGTGACAAGCGCTTCAAAACTATTGTGAGATAAGTCTTTGGGTAATTTCCCTGCCACTTGTATATTCTCCGCCTACTACATAATGTAAGATATTGACATCTAGAAAAATAACGGATATTATCCATTATTGGATACACAAAATACAAGCTTTTACTGATAACAAAGACCACTTTTATGTAATTATCTATACATAAATGAGGTAAGTTAGTGAAGCTGAAGTAATATTTAGTCGCACAAGAGATCCCAATTACATAAATTGGTATCAGTTATCGTTTAAGGAATTCAAAAAGGGAGAAAAAGCACAATGAGTGATGAAGAAAAACTAAAAGGCAGTAAATGCGAATATTTTAAAGATCGCGACCTACAAGTAGAGGTTTCTTTGAATGAGGGTCTAAGTAGTGAAGATGATCGTATATACCACAAGCCTACTCTAGTTAAACTTAACCAGGAAGGAGAAAATACATGGTACTTTGATTACGTGGTCTTCTTATGGGAAGGTTCGTACATCTCATTTACTATTACATCGAAAGGTCCTTGTGGATATGGTTTTAAAATATTTACAATAAAAAATACGATAGTCAATAGACTCTATGTTGGTAATGAAGGTAATGGGCAGGAATTAAAAGTCCCAATCAATAGATACAACAATGAAGGAGATCCTATTTTAGTTAAAGATTTTCAGTACTTGGATAACCAGATAAATAGCAATGTTTTAAGAAACCACTTGGTTAATGTTGTCACATGGCCTATTTATGGCTATGAAAAAGATAATTATAAATATCGTCCAGGACTTGATCGGGTCAGGCTCGGAAGTTCTAATTCACAGAAAAAATCTACAATTATCAGTAACATAATAGAGGATAGGGACAAATTAAATTTGATCACCAATGGCTCTATCCATATGTTTTTCTACGTACTCAAAGAAAACGAAAAGATCGAAGATATATGTGAGTTGTGAAGTCCCGCACTATACTCGCCAATTTGACTTTTGAGACGTAATTCATTTGATGATTAGTATTGATTGAACTAAATTCATCATATTTGTATCGACGGAATTATTAAGGAGAAAAATCTAAAATGACAGAAGACGGCACAGAAACAAACAATGGGGGTACTAACTCACCTATAGTACCGGAAAATATTCATCTCAAATTAGAACAAATTCCACCTCCATCTGCACCACCAGATTTTTTTCAAGATTTAGCTGTACAGACTATAGATACAGAGAACAAAATAACGAAAAGGGATGATTTGTACAGAAGATTGCAATTAAAAAAGGCTCTTACCGTTAGCAAAATTCAGTCTGAGGATGAAGATTGGGTCATTTCAAAAGCATTCAAGGAAGCTATTTCTTGGGGGCCTGATGATAAAAACCCTGATCATCCTAATTGGATCGTACCTAGAAAAAAAGCATTCTTCACAGTAGATGTCCAAAAAAGTCTTGTAGCTCATCAAGTAGGAAAATTTTTTTCAAAGGGAAGTAGTAGTCAAGAACTCAGTTTATTTGGTAGTTTAAATTCAGATTCAGAAGGTGAATCTTTTGAAAGTAGCTCACTAAGTTCAACAAGTAAGAGCTACCTGCTTGCAGAGTATACAATACCGAAAGTGATTCTATCTATAGATTGGGATAATATTGGATTGGTCGACTATTTTAAGACTAAGGTTAACACGGCTTTAAGTGATAATGAGTGGTCTGGCTTTGTAAAATTAAATTATCTTTTGAATGAATATGGTTACTTTGTCCCATTGAAATTTATGATCGGGGGTAAGATATCTGCGCAAAGTGAGGTAAGTTCACAGATTGATTCTAATTCAAAACAATATAGCTCCTTTCAATCTTCCTTTGCATCTAGCCTAGGTCTCTTCGGCGCTGAAAGTGAAGCGAGTAAAGAATCAGAAAGTGAGAAAATGGCTAGTCAAAATGCGTCTAGTCAAAGCAGTATGGAGTTGGAATACTACGGTGGCCTCGGATCGGCAGCAATAAATCCTATGGGATGGATGATGTCTTTGAACTCTTACGTAACATGGACAGTCATTAAATATTCTGAGCTTGTTCCTATCATCTGCTTTTTTGAGGAAGACTTAAGAAATAAGGCGATTCGTGCATTTATGCGTTATTCGTATTATCCAGACACTGATAAACCGTTGTTACTAAATGGGATTTCTTATGCTAGTCTGGCTTTAGACTTAATAAGTAAGAGGAGTTTCTTCCAGGGAGATCCAGATACAAAACCACTAAAACCAACAACGCCATTTTTTAACCAGAAAAAGCCGAAGAAATTTAACCTATTATTCTCATACAGGAAGAATACAGAGTCTCCCAGTTCGGATAAAGAAGATTCATCTCAACCATAAATACAGTGTGCTAGTTAGGTTTCCCTAAAAGTAGGTGTACCGGAGCCTTTAAGTTTTCCAGTATTCCCAAATTCCTCAAAACTTGATTCGAGTAGAATTGTCTTGTGCCATGACTCTGCCTCAGAACCTACATTCTGTAATTCAAATATAATACACTGAGAATAGACAAGTGGCGGGGAAATTACCTGAATATTTTGAGTCTAAATACTCATACTCCTGCTAATTATCGCCTTAAGTAATATTGGGGTGTCGGTGAGCTTTGTTCACCGACACCCCAAATTTTTCCGATCATAAAACCTATCCCCAATTGGCCGTGGTTTTAGACCCGTGAATTTTTGATAAAATAATTGATACCCATTTTTTAACAACTAAATAGTTCTAAACTGACTAAACTCAGATAAGATTTATATTGACAAAATAAATAAAAAATGGTACAAGAAACAGCTATTTTGACAGTTAATAATTGGAATTTAACTTAGATAATAACTATGTTCAAAAAACTTCTGGGAGACCCCAACGCACGCAAACTCAAGAAATTTCAACCTTGGGTGACAGATATTAATATTCTTGAGGAAGATATTCAAAAGCTTTCAGATGAAGAGCTGAGGGCAAAAACAGGAGAATTTAGACAAGCTCTAGAAAAAGCCAAAACTAAGGATGAAGAAAAAGAAATTTTAGAAGAAATTCTACCAGAAGCTTTTGCAGTAGTCCGAGAAGCAGGAAAGCGAGTCCTAGGTATGCGACACTTTGATGTCCAACTATTGGGGGGCATTATTTTACATCAAGGCCAAATAGCAGAAATGAAAACTGGGGAAGGTAAAACTCTTGTTGCTACTTTACCAGCATACTTAAATGGTCTAACAGGTAAAGGTGTCCATGTAATTACTGTTAATGACTACCTAGCAAGACGGGATGCGGAATGGATGGGACAAGTGCATCGGTTTCTGGGTCTAAGTGTAGGGTTAATTCAGCAGGGTATGAACCCAGAGGAACGGAAAAGAAATTATGCCTGCGATATTACTTATGCTACTAATAGCGAAGTTGGATTTGACTACTTGCGTGATAATATGGCAACTACCATGGATGAAGTAGTACAACGTCCGTTTAATTTTTGCACTATTGACGAAGTTGACTCAGTATTGGTAGATGAGGCACGAACTCCTTTAATTATTTCTGGGCAGGTAGAAAGACCGAGTGAAAAGTATATTAAGGCAGCAGAAATTGCAGCAGCTTTAAGTAAGGAAAAGGAGCATTATGAAGTAGATGAAAAGGCAAGAAATGTTTTATTGACTGATGAGGGTTTTGCTGAAGCGGAACAATTATTAGGAGTACAAGATTTATATAACCCAGAAGATCCTTGGGCGCATTTTGTATTTAATGCTTTGAAGGCAAAGGAATTATTTATCAAAGATGTTAACTATATTGTGCGTGATGAGGAAGTGGTTATTGTGGATGAGTTTACTGGTAGGATAATGCAGGGGCGACGTTGGAGTGATGGTTTGCATCAGGCGATAGAAGCAAAAGAAAGGGTAGATATTCAACCAGAAACCCAGACATTGGCAACTATTACTTATCAGAATTTCTTTCTGCTTTATCCGAAATTATCGGGAATGACGGGAACGGCAAAAACGGAAGAAACAGAATTTGAAAAGATTTATAATTTACAGGTGACGATCATACCTACGAATAAACCAACTGGTAGAAAAGATTTATCAGATGTAGTTTATAAAACGGAGGCAGGAAAATGGAAGTCTATTGCTCAAGAATGTTCAGATATGCACGAGGAAGGTCGTCCAGTGTTAGTAGGTACAACGAGTGTAGAAAAGTCAGAGTTACTATCTAGGTTACTGGGTCAACTGAAAGTTCCTCACCAACTGCTGAACGCTAAACCAGAAAATGTGGAGCGGGAATCAGAAATTGTAGCACAAGCAGGTCGTGGCGGTGCGGTGACAATTGCAACGAATATGGCAGGTCGAGGTACAGATATTATTCTGGGTGGAAATGCTGAGTACATGGCAAGGTTGAAACTACGGGAGTATCTGATGCCTAGAGTTGTGAAACCAGAAGATGATGATGCTATGGGTATGATGCGTGTAGCAGGAGCGAAAAAGTCTAATTCAGCAAAAGGTTTTGACCCTCAGAAAAAGGTGAAAACCTGGAAAGTTTCGCCTCAGATATTCCCTGTTAAGTTGTCACCACAAACTGAGGGAATGTTGAAGTCAGCAGTAGATTTTGCGGTGAAAGAGTGGGGTGAAAGAGCGCTACCAGAATTGGTGGTGGAAGATAAAGTGGCGATCGCTGCGGAAAAAGCTCCGACTCAAGACTCAGTTATTCAAAAGTTGCGCGAAGTTTACAACTTGATTCGCAAAGAATATGAAAGCTACACAGACAGGGAACATGACGGAGTAATAGAGTCTGGTGGGTTGCACGTTATTGGTACTGAGCGCCACGAGTCACGCCGAATTGATAATCAGTTGCGGGGGAGAGCGGGGCGACAAGGAGACCCGGGTTCGACTAGATTTTTCTTGAGTTTGGAAGATAACTTATTGCGGATTTTTGGTGGCGATCGTGTTGCTGGAATGATGCAGGCGTTTGGGGTTGAGGAGGATATGCCAATTGAATCTGGGTTATTGACTCGTTCGTTGGAAGGTGCCCAGAAGAAGGTGGAAACTTATTATTATGATATGCGGAAGCAGGTGTTTGAGTATGACGAGGTGATGAATAATCAACGTCGGGCGATTTATGCGGAACGCCGACGGGTATTGGAAGGTAGGGATTTGAAGGAACAGGTGATTAAATATGCGGAGCAAACTATGGATGATATTGTGGAGGCGTATATTAATCCTGAGTTGCCTTCGGAAGAGTGGGAGTTGGATAAGTTGGTAGATAAGGTAAAGCAGTTTGTGTATTTATTGGCAGATTTAACTCCGGAGCAGTTGTTCGATCTGTCGATGGATGAGATTAAGACTTTTATGCACGAGCAGGTAAGGAATGCTTATGATATTAAGGAAGCGCAGGTTAATCAAATTCGTGGTGGTTTGATGCGGGATGCCGAACGTTTCTTTATTTTGCAACAAATTGATACTTTGTGGCGGGAACATTTGCAGCAGATGGATGCGTTGCGCGAGTCTGTTGGTTTGCGGGGTTATGGGCAAAAAGATCCGTTGATTGAGTATAAGAGTGAGGGTTATGAGTTGTTTTTGGATATGATGACGGATATTCGTCGGAATGTTGTTTATTCTATGTTCCAATTCCAGCCGCAACCTGCGGTGCAGACTACGGCAGCGGAGACGGTGTGAACAACCTAACCCCCCAACCCCCTTCCCTGGGAGGGAAGGGGGGGAAGATTCTCCGTAATCCAGTAGTGGATTGTTTCAGCTAAAATAGTGTATTAGAGTTGTCATTGTGAGCGACAGTGTTTGCGAAGCATTCCGTCAGGAAAGCAATCTCAGACCAATTTGCTATTGCACCATTTAAGATGAAACGGTCCACTACTGTGGTCTATTCAAACGATACCAACCGACATGATATTAGTTAAGGACTTTTCACAGGTTGTTAGATCAACCCGCCCCTAATGGTTTAATTAACACCCTGGGGCGGGTTTGTATAAAGTGTGAGAGTAAGCATGAAAATTCTAGCTAAAACCCGCCCCTACTAATGTACTATTTTAGGTGAAACACGCCACTACTACTATTAGACATCTCCAAGAATCAAAAATAGAATCAATTCTTATCCACAGGACTTACGCAAGACCACTATATCTAGTAGGGGGAACGGCAGTTTCGCTGCCGCGACATGAACCGTTAGGCGATCGCCTCAAGAAAACTACTATTTTTCGTTTTAATTTTTTGAGGTTGGCGATCGCATTTAATTGCTTCTCCACCCAACATTAATAGAGGAGATTAAAGAACTGTGAATGAAATCATCACTCTTTAAGCCTTTTAAAAAAATCCCCCAACAACACTGTCTACCTGAGGAGTGTCGGCTCAAACAGATACTAACTCTCGATAGCTTTGGGATAATAGAGTTGTTGGAAGTCCCTTAATCAAAATAAAACTGAAAAATGAAAAATTGACCCCACTTGTTGGCGGAAATAGGTTAACCTATTTACGCCTAGTTAAAAAGATCCCAAATGGGTTTTCTATGGTATTTTTGCGTAAGTTCTGATAATGTTAAAATCACTTTTTTGCGGTAATTTTTCGATGTTTTAAGGATTTTTCTAAATAACAAAACCAATGGATTTGCTTTTTTCAAAACAGAAGGGCGTTTTTCTGGTTCTCGGAGATATCGGTAATACAGAAAAACTTCTTGGTAGCGAATATTGACATCTTCTCCTTGGCTTAGTGGGACTTACACAACTTAACTGGTAAAATTAGACTATAATGCTTGGTCTACA
>NZ_JBNHEP010000179.1:0-24127 GCF_050015995.1 Dapis brunnea BLCC-M229
TGATGGACGGGAATCCCGCGCTGCAGGTGCAGGTCAGCGTCGGGAGGATGTCAATTATAGCTGATTCATAAATCAAATATTAAACTATCTCTCAAGAATCCACGCGGATTTATCCGATGAACTGTCAAAATGTTTTACATATTGCTGATAATCCTTAACAGAATTTCTACACCTGTTACTGCTTGCCAACTAAAAAGGCCCAGGATTGAAACGTTCAGAACTATATGGCTGTACCGCGCCCAATCTTGGCCTTTCTGCATAAAAGGAGTTAAAGAAGCAGACAGAGCGATCGCTCCTGTCATGCCTAATCCTGCCAGGAGGTGAGGACCAAAAAACAGCTTACTATTATTAATATAAGTAACAGCCATTCCACCAAGAGACCCCAAAACCATGAAAGCTAGGATTAGGGAACCAACTTGGTGATGCTTGATTTTAAATTTAGCAAATTCTTTTTTCTTTTCTGTTTCTGTGGCAGTTCTACTGTTGCGAACTTTAATACCGAGATACAAGGCATAAATTGTCAAGGCCAAAAGTACCCACATAATAGCAGGATGGAAAAAGTTGAGCCATGGTTTAATAGATTCTGGAATTGGCAGATCCATAAATTAATCTTCTCTCTAGGATTCGTAAAAAAACTTTATAAAACTTAGTATAACAGCTAGCCGATCTTATTTGATAGTGACGCTCCCGATAGCCGATCATGTAGATAAGGTTTGGGTTTCTCCTGACCAGAGGGTAAGCTGACCGAAAAACTGGGTCTGATAAAAAAACGAATTAAAAAGTATCGCCAATTAAGTAAATCATCTCAACGTTGGTTGGAGACCTGCGCTCTCCCGTAGAGCAGCGTCCTCCGCGAAAACCAACCCATGCGGTTTTTACGATAGTATGCTATAGCAATGAGCGCTCAGGTATTTACAAGGCCAAGCTCAAAGTGCCTTCTAGAAAAGGCCTACAAAAAATAATGTGTAAATATGCCAGTGCACATTGCTATACTAGAGTTGTCGCTAAAGAGAGGGAAAAAATCACTCAAACCTAGACAGAGCAATAATTCTGGGTACTTTTATTTGCTAATAGTTATAATCCTTACAGGACAAGGCTTTCGGGAATTTTTAAGTTTATAAAGCGACAAGTCTACTATTAATAAATTAAGGCTGCTGGGCTAGTAGTGTCAGCGCTAGTCGCTCATGGGGGAGACCCCAAGACCGCGCTGGCAAGTCTTTAGGAGTGCGCCTTTAGACCGAAAAGAGGTTCGGCTAATTAGGCAAGTTTATTGTTTCGCTTGTAACTGCCTTTTTTGAATTTGGTATAAGAATACTCAAGGTTCTAAACGGTACGAAAAAGCTTGAGTCAGAGTCGCTAAATTTCTTGCCAAACTTAAATACACTAAAATCGATTTTCTCCATAAGTTATCCACTAAAATAATTCGTGAAAACCAAACAATTATTTTAGAATATTTGAATGTTTCTGGTATGGTTAAAAACCGAAAATTGTCTAGAGCAATTAGTGATTTAGGCTGGAAACAATTTCGCACCTTATTAGAAGCAAAAGCAGAAAAATATGGTCGTAATTTCAGAGTAATTAGTCGTTGAGCCAACTACCAAAATGTGTTAATTTAAAAAGAATTTTTCAGCAAACCCTAATTCGGTTTTGTTTCTTTGCGCCTAACAGCCGGAGAGGATGTCAAAGATAAGTGCCACGCAGGAATGCTCAACGGCGAGGGTTCTCAACCTCACCGTAATTTTTGATTCGGCGTCGGTAGTATGTCACAATCTGAAAAATAGAGATTATAGTTGTTGGTATGGCTTCGCAAAAAGAAGAAACAGCCTTAGTACAGGCTGTTAAAAATAGTAATCTTAGTCAAGTATCTGTCCTGCTTGCTCAAAATATTGATCCTAATGCTCAAGCTCTAGATGGGACAACGGCTTTAATGGTGGCCGCAGAAAAGGGATACCGTCAAATAGCTTCTGCATTACTAGATAAAGGCGCTGATGTCAACTATACGAGAAAAAAATTTGGCGCTACAGCTTTAATGTTGGCTGCAGCTCATGGCCGAGCTGAAATAGTAGAAGTTTTGCTCAGTAGAGGTGCTGATGTCAATGCCAAAAATGATGATGGTGCTTCTCCCCTAATGGTAGCCTCAATGAATGGTTATATTGTAGTGGTAAATCAACTCATAGCTGCTGGAGCAGATGTTAATGTGCTAGACAAAGACCATGATACGGCCTTGGGTTTAGCAACATCTCAAGGTTATCAAGATGTAGTTAAAGTCTTGCTCAATGCTGGAGCTAGGGTAGATGAGTCTACTTTATCTGTAGTTGCTAATAGTAATTATGCAGAAATAAGAGAAATTTTTATTAATCATGGTGTGGATGTAAATACTAGAAATTTGCAAAGTAAAACATGGTTAATGCAAGCAGCAGAAGCAGGTGATTTATCTACTGTAAATCAACTCTTAAAAGCTGGCGCAGATGTTAATTTTCGAGATAAAGATGGAGAAACTGCCCTGATTTTATCTGCTGATTTAGGTTATTTAGAAATTGTCCAAGCTTTATTAGAATCAGGGGCAGATGTAAATATTAAAAGTAGAAATGGCGGTACAGCTTTGATGGCTGCTGCTGCCGAAGGAAATGTGGCGATCGCTTCTACTCTATTAGATGCTAATGTTGATGTTAATATTCAAGATTTAGAAGGAGAAACAGCACTAAGTTTTGCCATAGTAGAACATCATACTGAAATGGTAAAGCTTCTCCTCGACCATCAGGCAGAAATTATTACTAAAAATCAAGCAGGTGATACACCTTTATTTAGTGCAATTTTTCATGGTTATACAGATATTGTATCAATTTTATTAGACAAAATAGAAAAGCAAAATCTGACATCTTTATTAAATAGTAAATATTTAGGGGAGACAGCTTTAACTTTAGCAATTTGGCATAAACATAGAGAGATTATTAATATTTTGCTAGATGTTGGTGTAGATGTAAATATTGCTGCCCAAGGAGGTTCTACTCCGATGATGAAAGCAGCATATCAAGGGGATATTGAAATTTTAAAGGTACTCTTAGAAAGGGGAGCAGATATTAATCTTCGAGATGATAATGAAGCAACAGCTTTAATGTGGGCAGCATATCAAGGTCATACTGAAGCTGTAAAATTGTTAATTGATTTTGGGGCTAATTTAACTTATAAAAATCGAGGCGGTTGTACAGCTTTAATGTTAGCAGAATTTAATGGTTATCAAGATATTATCAGGTTGTTGAATAAGGCGTTGCTGAATTAAGGGATGAATATTAAGTGGGGGTGGGACAGGCAGGATGCCTGTCCAAAAATATCAGGAACGGGCAAGATGCCCCCAAACACAAAACTATTAAAATCCCAAGCGCATTTATGCAACGCCTTGAATAATGCTGGAGCATTGACTTAATCAACGAATAACGATATAATACGTATTTAAGCACACCATTAGACAGGCTGCGCTCAATCTCCATGAAATCCATTAGAACCAAACTCAAATTAAATAATAAACAAAAAACTCTGATGGCACAACACGCAGGTTATAGTAGATGGTGCTACAACTGGGGTTTAAGTTTATGGAATGCTGCTTACAGAGATGGTGACAAGCCCAACCCTCGTAAACTGAGAGAGGTTTTTACCAATCATACCAAACCCCTCTACCCCTGGATGAAAAACTTGTCGTCTAAAGTTTATCAATATGCTTTTATAAACTTAGGTGAAGCATTTAAGAGGTTCTTCCAAGGATTGGGTAAACGCCCACGGTTTAAGAAGAAAGGTAAGTCTGATTCATTCACAATTGATAATTGTGGAAAACCCATAGAATTAAATGGATGGAGTCACAAATTACCTTTTATTGGTATGGTTAAAACTTATGAACCAATTGAAGCAACTACTCAAAAAATCACCATTAGTAGACAAGCAGGTGAATGGTATTTAAGTTGCAGCTATGATAAGCGTGCAACTCCCACGCCAAAAACTACTGAAGTTGTAGGTGTAGATTTAGGAATTAAGACACTAGCAACACTAAGTACAGGTGAAGTCTTCCAGAGTGTTAAGCCTTACAAAAAAGCGCAAAACAGACTAGCTAAGTTACAACGACAACTGAGTAAGAAAATTAAGCATTCAAGCAATTGGTACAAAGCTGTAGTCAAGGTAGCCAAACAACATAGACGAGTAGCTAACATCCGCAAAGATGCACTTCATAAACTGACAACATATCTAGCCAAGAACCACGGCATTGTTGTCATAGAAGACCTAAATGTATCTGGAATGTTAGCTAACCATAAGTTAGCTAAGTCAATAGCAGACCAAGGATTTTATGAATTTAGAAGACAGCTTGAATACAAGTGTCAATGGTACGGTTCTGAGTTAGTAATAGTTGATAGGTTTTTTCCATCATCAAAAACTTGCTCGAATTGTGGTCATGTTCAAGATATGCCCTTAAATGTAAGAACTTATGACTGCCCTGAATGTGGCTTGTCAATAGACAGAGATTTAAACGCCAGTATTAACTTAAGAAATGCGGTCGGCTTGACCGTGAATGCCTGTGGATGAGTAACCGCCGACGGCCTCAGTGGAAGCAGGAAGTAAACATTAAAATGTCACTAATTATGACGTTTTATATCGGTTTTATGAAGCAGCTTGAAGAAGGTTGTAGATTTTAGGTATTATATCAAATCTGGTAGTATCGGTATAAAAGTATAGAAACCGGGTTTGTATTAGATAGCCTACCATACTGACATCTATCTCCCATAAACCCGGTTTCTTATAGTTATCATCTTTTAACTGTATTTCACGCCAGAACGAAAATCATATTTTTCTTGTGTATCCCAAGGAGAGAAGGTGGACTGAGAATACTCAGCTAATGACTTAAAACCTGGCGGACAAAGTGCTGGACATATCTCGTTAATATCCTCTCTTTGAGGACAGAAATAGACACCTGCCCAACGGTTCCTAAATCGCCCCTTAATCTCTTCAGAGAAATTAAATCCTGCTTGCTCGGCGATACGGAGAATTTCCTCTGGTTGGGCATCTTTTAGCTGTGCTTTCAATGATTCATCTTTTTTGACAGCTACTATAGAACCCATTTGGTATCTTTTATTGAAATACAAAGGCTTTAGGAAAGCCGTTTTAAGGAGCCTAACAACTACAAGGGTTCAGGAGGCCGAAAAATTATGAAAAATGACTGCCAGAATCATCAAACCCAGATGGCTATTGAACTTGTAACTTCTTAAATAGATACCAAATGGCTTCTATAAAGTCCATAAGTTGTTGCTTAGACATTGAAAAAAAAGACCTTTACTAAATTTCTAAGTTTATGTGCCATGAACTTTCTCAGCGTTGCATAACTGGAAGAATTGTAAGTTCAGAGAAAGAGGAAGTAGAGGAAGTAAAAGATGGGATTTACCTGTTCGGTAATAGATTCATCCTTCGATTCAGCAACGCCTAACCCAGAGATGCTTGTCTTCCCAAGCTTTTGCCCTAGATAATTGAAAAAAGGGAAACAGAAACCGATCAATAACAATCAATTTCTATTTCCCCTTATTTTTTCACAAAAAATTTTAAAACAAAACTTTTTTAGAGATTTTTGAACCTACCCACAACCAAGCATTAGGTTTGTTCAGTAATACTAATAATCTTCCCACCAGTCCGATGAATGTTTTGCATAAATGGGGACATCTCAGCATAATTAATTGTCAGTTCTTTCTTACTGAGGTAGTTCAGCCTAGCTGGTGCTTTAGAGGTAGAGTAAACAATGCGAAAACGCTTGCCAGTATTGCCATAGTTCGCTCCATTTCCTTTAGTTTGAAGTTTAACAGGAGTTGGTAAATTACTGGCAAGAGAAGATAGCAATTGAGAACGACTATCGTTGTCATTAGTAGAAGGTCCACCTAATAAGGAAAATATCCGGTTAAAGGTGTCATTTTTGAAACCAATTTGGGAAGTAATACCATAGGGATAAGGGACAATCCATTCTCCAAAATTTTCGCTATATTCTTCACTATCAATATAGGAATCAATTTCAGCTTCGTATCCCTGTTCATTATACATTTGAACGTGCTGAGAAATTTCTGTTTGATCTTGAGGAGCACGACCTAGTAGGTGCTTGTAGTTTAACTCAATAAAGCGATATTGATTATTACTACTAAAGAACAGAGATTGATACAAGTCAGATTGAGCTACCTTTCTGACAAATCCCTTAACAGTAATTTCTCCATTACGCAGTTGAGACTCAGCACTTGAAAGACGATTGCTTTCCATAATATGCTGATTGCCCAATATCTGTTTGTAAACTGCGCTGATTACTATCTGTACATCTTCTTCAGTGGGATTGGGGCGTAGTTCTATAAGGGTCAACTTCAAAGGCATTTATACCTAGAGTTGCTAATGTAGCTAACTTTTCCATTCCTTTATTTATTGAATTTAATAAAAATTCTGCTTATATCTTATGTTGTTGACACCCCATTAGTTAGAAAATTGTAACAAATATTTACTTCTTTACAAAATATTACTTTCTTACTCAGAAAGCGAGACAAAACAGACCCTCTTGTTAGATAGTTAACTCAAGGTTACGAAAAAACAATTTTTAAACTAAGGAGAGCTCAATGTTAGATGCTTTTTCAAGAGCTGTAGTTACAGCAGATACAAAAACTGCTCCTATTGGTACTGCTGAATTAGCTAGCTTAAAAGAATTCATTGCTCAAGGCAACAGACGTCTTGATGCAGTAAACGCTATTGCTAGCAACGCAAGCTGCATGGTATCTGATGCTATCGCTGGTATGATCTGTGAAAACCAGGGATTAATCCAAGCTGGTGGTAACTGCTATCCTAACCGTCGCATGGCTGCTTGCTTGCGTGATGGAGAAATCATTCTTCGCTATGTTACCTATGCACTACTAGCTGGTGATTCTTCCGTTCTCAACGACCGTTGCTTAAATGGTTTAAAAGAAACTTATATTGCTTTAGGTGTACCTCTTCAATCTACTGCTCGTGCCGTTCAAATTATGAAAGCTCAAGCTGCTGCTCACATCAAAGATCAACCAAGTGACGAATTTGCAGGAGCTAAAAAGCGCATAATGGGTGCTACTGTAACAGAAGATCGCTGTGCTAGCCTAGTTGCTGAAGCAGGCACCTATTTTGATACAGTAATTGCTGCTCTAAGCTAATTTTTCTCAGAATATCTCGCCATACCCGGTCGAGACATCTAGTTATTGGCTTGTCGCTCTTTGACGATTAGCCAAACAAGTTTGAATCCAAATCTAATCAAGTCCAACAAAAAATAGAGTTTAAAGACATGAAATCAGTTATTACTACAGTAGTTTCCGCTGCTGATGCAGCAGGTCGTTTCCCTAGCAGCTCCGATCTAGAGTCCGTACAAGGTTCTATCCAACGTGCAGCAGCTCGTCTAGAAGCTGCTGAAAAGCTAGGAAGCAATCTTGATGCAGTTGCTCAAGAAGCTTATGATGCTTGCATCAAGAAGTATGGTTACTTAAACAACTCTGGTGAAGCTAATTCCACAGACACTTTTAAGTCTAAGTGTCTCCGTGATATCAAGCACTATATGCGCTTGATCAACTACTGCTTAGTTGTTGGTGGAACTGGTCCTCTTGATGAGTGGGGAATTGCTGGTCAGCGTGAAGTTTATCGTGCTCTCAGCTTACCTACTGCTCCTTACGTTGAAGCTTTAAGCTTTGCTCGTAACCGTGGTTGTGCTCCTCGCGATCTGTCTCCTCAAGCATTGACTGAGTACAATTCTCTTCTCGACTATGTAATCAACTCCTTATCCTAATTAAAATAGGAATTGAAGCAAGGGTGATACTTTTGCTTTAAAACTGGTTTAATTTTAGAACTTTGGAACTCTTAGTTTGTTACTTACCTAATAGTGGGTGAGCAACTAACCAAGAGTTCCTTGGTTTTTTTTGACTGAGGATAGAGGATAGATGATATTAAGTCTGAATAATTACTTGAAAATCCGTTCCAGTTGTAGCGGACTGAAAGGAAGCAATCTCAAGGTTTTATAAATTGCTTCCTTTTCTTCCTTTCCTGCGGAATGCGGAGGTAATACCATTTCTCAAAAAGAATGCTATATCCGATCGGGTGGGGAAGTGTGGGGAATGTGGTCCGTGTGGAAAGGAATAAACATAAGAATAATAAACATTAACTGGGCTAATAAAGAGCAAAAAAGTAATTTCCCCTGTGTTAATTACTTAATAACTGAAGTGCGACCTAAGTATAGCAATGCTTTTGGGAATTGGTATAACGTCAGACATGAAACAGTCGCTATGGACAACTCTTAAATCGGATTTGATATAAACAGGACTTACGCACCTAAACAAGAAACCAGGCGTTGCATATTTGCGGGATGAATTATTGTTTTAGAGAAAGAGGAAGTAAAAGCTGGGATTTACCTTTTTTGCAAAGATTCATCCCTTAGTTCAGCAACGCCAGAAACCAGGTTTATTGCCATGATTATACCAAGCGCGATAAATGTTACAAATCGTAGGTATGTTGCATGCAACCTCCGTAGGTCATATCAAATCCGGTCATTGGTGTAATTAGATAAAGAGGGTGGTCTGTGTGGTCCGTGTGGGGAGATGGGGAGGTAGGGAGACGCACAGATGAAGAAATATTTGGTAATAGACATCTCCAAAAATAAAAAGTAAAATCAATTCTTATCCAGAAATGATCGATTATTCTTCCCTGTTCCCTGTTCCCTGTTCCCTGTTCCCTGTTCCCTCTTTTCTGGAGATGTCTAATGGTTGAAGATGGAACATTTTTTTATACCGAATTAAAAGGATTTGATATCAGACGGCAATTGGAAGACGGAAGTTGGAATAAATATTGAAGAAAAAAAGGGAAAATGATAGATATAGCTTTCTCAAATGGGCGTTGCATATTTGCATTCTGGAATTATAGTTTTAGAGAAATAGGAAGTAAAAGATGGGATTTACCTTTTCTGCAAAGATTCATCCCTTTGTTCAGCAACCCCTCTCAAATGAATTGGAGAAGCTCTTTTTAAGTATCTCTGATCGCTTTTGGGACATTTTTGTAGTATTCTTTTTTCATACCTGGTATTATTGTATTTCAAATCACGAAATTTCCTTGATAAACCTGGTTTCTGCCTAAGTCCTAATAAAATGAAACAGTTAATTTCTTACGGTATACTTTATTTGTCAAATTACCCAGAAAAAGATGACACAATCCTCATTATTTGAGCAACTAAAACACCCTAACCCTAACTTGCGCGAGCGAGCAATGTGGGAAATAGCCGAAACTCGCGATGAAACTACTATTCCTCGCTTGATGGGAATTTTGGCAGAAGAAGATACCGTTTATCGGCGAGCAGCAGTTAAGGCATTGGGGGCAATTGGGATAGATACAGTACCATCTCTCGTAGATTCATTACTCAAAAGTGATAATTCAACTATTAGAAGTAGTTGCGCTAAAGCTCTAGCTCAGGTAGCTATCAACTACAAGAATGTTCCCTTCCCCTCTGAAGGAATTGAGGGTTTGAAAAAAGGACTCAATGATGAAAATCCTGTTGTTCATATTGCCTCGGCAATGGCGTTAGGGGTTATTGGTGTGCCTGCTTTAGATAGTTTGCTGGAAATTCTTGATGGGACTGATAATTTAGGCTTGGCAGTAGCAATTCTTAATGCTGTTAGCTCTATTGATGACGATCGCTCTAGAGAAGTATTAAGCAAATTAGCTAATGATGAATCTGCTGATACCTATGTACGGCAAACTGCTAATAGTGCTTTATCTCGCTTGGATATGTTGAAGTTTAAGTCAGGGAGTAGGGAGTAGGAGAGCAGGGGAGTTAACGAAGTCAGAAGTCAGAAGTCAGAAGTTATTTTTGTAACCGGGATTAGAGCAACCCTCCAAAAATATTTCGCCTTTTAAGGCGAAGTTTTAGACCCAATTATTTTGATAATTGATCTAAGACATAGGCAGAAAGCGGGTTTATAGAAATAAACCCAGTTTCTTGTTTGAGTGCGTAGATTTTGTAGCTGATTTACAGAAGGTCAGAGCTATATGCAGACATATTTAGTTATAAATTATTTGTAGTGCGGACATCTTGCCCGCGACTGATGTACCTCTACCTTATAACAAGGAGAATTGCTGTATTATTCCGAATCGTTTTCTGGAGATTGCCTCTCTAATTGAGTAATTGCCAATTTGATAATTTTCTTAATCTCTTCCTCTGACTCTTGTTCCCATGTTGCTCGCAACGGCTCTAAAGCACTATGGGAACGAATTTTCATTAAAGACAAAGCTGCTGCCTTGCGAGTTTCACCGCTAGTAGGATGATTGAGTAATTCAACTAGACTGGGAACTGCTGGTTTGTAAGCTAAATTTCCCAAAACTGCTGCTGCTTCAGTGCGTACCTCTTCTGACGAATCTCCTAGGGCAGTTATCAAAATATTGATAGCCTCCTCTTCTCCCGAATCTTGGGCAATTTTGGCGATCGCTCCTACTACAGCAGACCTAACTGCTACCTTTTCAGAATTAATCTCCCGATACAAATGCTCTTTTGCTTCAGGTCCAATAAATGCTAAAGCCCAAGCAGCATGACCTTTAGTGCTTTCTGGATATTCTGTCGATCCTAAAATTTCTAATAGCACAGGGGCTGCAGATTCTCCTATCCGAGCGAGAGCGCCAACTGACGATCCTTTAACTACCGTATCTTCATCATTGAGTAGAGCATGGACGAGGGGGGAAACTGTATCTGGATCGGCAATTAGGGTCAAAGTTTTGGCACTAGCTCGTCGCACAACAGGATTGGAGTGATTTAGAAGAGCTCCAGTCAAAAAAGGAGTAGCTGGTTTGCCAATTTGTCCAAGAGTCTCAGCAAAACCTAAGCGCACCATTCCCCGAGAATCGCCCAAGCATTCTACCATAAGTTGTAACCGTTGGCTATCATTGGTGTCAAAAGTTTTTTGGATTGCCTCTTGTCTAGTTTCTGCTAGAAAAGTATCTATTTCTTCTGGAGACAAAGTTTTTTGGGCTATTTCTTGTCTAGGTTTTGCTAGAGAAGTATCTGTTTGTTCTAGAGACATGGAAAAATTATAATCATTATGACAACTAATATTATGTTCGGATAATCAGTTATAAAAAAGTATTAGTTTGTAGTTGGGCTTTAGCCCGCTAAATGCGTATAGTCATTTTAGTTTAGACTGAGACAAAAATTTCTTACTATCAAAGGCTTTCAGCTTTAAAAATGTTTCATTCTTATTTAAAATGACTATACGAGCCTAATTATAAGTATTGAGCCGAACATAATATAATAATTACAATACATCAAAAAACCCCTGCTGTATTGCTAAACCAATACAGCACCGGGGTAGATTACATAAAAGGAAAAATACTATGCTACTTCTGTAATACTTAGAATTTTTCCACCAGTCTTGTGAATATTTTGAACTTGCTGAGACATCTGGCTGTAGTTAACTACACATTCCTGACGACTAAACTTGTTCAGTCTAGCAGGAGCTTTCGAGCTAGAAAACTCAATTCTAAAGCGCTTTTCTGTATTGCCGTAAGAAGCTCCGTTACCCACAGCAAGTAGCTTGATGGGAGTAGGTAAATTAGCAGCTACTGAAGTAATTAACCTGGCAGAGTTATCACTATCATTAGTAGCAGAACCCCGTAATAAAGAAAACGTCCGGTTGAAAACTTCATTTTTCAGCCCAACAATAGAACGAATACTGCGAGGATAGGGTACAATATTTTCACCAAAACTCTCGATATACTCCTCACTATCGATATAGGAGTTAATCTCAGATCCGTACCCTTCTTCGTTATAAATCTGAACGTGCTCAGAAATTTCCTCCTGTGCTTGAGGAGGACGACCTAATAGATGCTTGAAGTTTAACTCAATAAAGCGGTACTGAGATGAAGACTCAAAAAATAGTTTCTGATAAAGACTTGATTGAGCCACACTCCTAACAAACTCACGGACTGTAATGTCACCATTACGGAGCATAGACTCAGCACTAGATAGGCGATCGCCTTCCATCAGATACTGATTTCCTAAAACTTGCTTGTAGACTGCTTTTATTATTAACTCTAGTTCTCCTTCAGTACTATTGGAGTGGAGTTGTAGCGGATCGACTTCAAAAGCATCTAAACCAAGACTTGCTGATGTGGTTAAGTTTCCCATTACTTTTTTCCTAGAGACCTAATGGTTTAATTAAATTTCTGAAAAATTTATTTTGCTCTTAAATACTCTAAATTTTGCCTTGTTGTAGAATCAGTTAAAATATAATTAACACAATTTCAATTCATATCTTCTGAATCCTACTAACAAAGCAAAATTATGTAGCAATATTTTATAGAGATTACGACATGGAATTAATTAAATAATCAAGATATCCATTGTATTCTACCAAAGCTTGAGCAGACATATCACGATCTGCACAACCACGACTGCGGAGGAAGCTTAATCCAGTAATATAAGTAGCAGTATCAATACCCAAAGCGCGGTATACTTCTCTTGCTCCAGCAATTCCCCACTCATCAAGAGGACCTGTACCACCAACAATTAGACAATAATTAATCAAGCGTAAGTAGTGAACAATATCGCGCTTGCACTTATCTTTTTGAGCTTGTGCATCCATATCCCGGCCACTGCCATTGGGGAATTTGCTATAAATAGCATTAACAGCTTCTTGAGCTACAGCATCATAATTACCTGCTAATTTTTCAGCTGCTTCAAGGCGAGCAGCAGAGCGCTGTAAGCTACCTTGTACTGACTCTAGATCGGAACCACTGGGAAAACGACCTGCTAGATCGGCAGAAGCAACAGTTGTAGTTAAAACTGATTTCATGATTGAGTTTTTCTCCTCTTCTGAAAATAAATTGGGTTGAAATGTTAATTAGGTTAAGTCTAAAACTGGTTAATCTTAACTGATAGCAGCAATAACTGCATCAAAGTAGCCAGCACACTCACCGGCCAAACTAGAGCAGTCGCCTTGAGTAAAGCTCATCTTCTGGTATTTGCTTCCAGCTTGAGCTTCAGTGTTGGTAGCTGTGATGTGGGCAACAGCACAAGCTTTCATAATAGCAACAGCGCGAGCTGCATTACCTGTGGGAACTCCCAGAGCAGCATAAGTTTCTTTCAGACCATTGAGGCAGCGATCTGTGAGAACAGAAGCGTCTCCAGTTAACAGTGCATAGGTAACATAACGAAGAATAATTTCTCCATCCCGTAGACAAGCTGCCATTTTCCGGTTAGTGTATACACCGCCACCTGGTTCAGTTAAACCTGGGCTTTCGCAACAGATGCCAGCAACAGAGTCAGTAACAATACAGCTAGCATTGCTAGTAATAGAGTTAACAGCATCTAGACGCTTGTTACCCTCAGCAATAAATCCTTTTAAAGCTTCTAACTCTTCACCACCAACAAACTTACCACCAGCGTCAGCGCTAGTTACGGCTTTGGAAAAAGCATCAAGCATTGAATTCTCCTTATAAAGCTAATTCTAATATTTGACTTAAATAGTCACAAATTAAATATATAAGGCAATAGTAGTTTAAAATCTCGTTTATGAGAAACAAATTAATAAAAGTTCACTCAGTAATATGCAAAATCTATAAAGTTAATTTTTATTACTTTTACTACTTAATTGCTTGACAAAATTGTAGAAAAAAATTATATCTTATCGGACTTTTTTTGCTTTTGTCTAGGGAGTATTAAAGACAGGGATATTTTGTATTGGTGAATAATAGTATAATTTTAGAGATTAGCAGATCGAAAAAAGTGTTTTACTATCCAAAGTTAATAACTAGATTATGATACATAGAATCAGCAATACTGGATTTAAAAAAACACAATTTTCTCACAATATAGTTTGGAAGGTTTTTCTGAAAACAAAACCTCTTAAAACTAGCTTGATGGAAATTAATTCGACACAGTATTAGTCATATTTTCATCTGATTTAAAAGTAATATATCGACAACTATTTAAAGAAAATCGAAATTTATATTTTTTTCCTAATCATACACTAAACTCATTGTTTTTAGCAATTGTTTAGGAGTTAAATTTTATTTTTCCTACTCTTCTATATTTTAATAAATTAGTATTATTTTGGGTAAGATTACAAATGTTGATTCCAAAAATAGGAAATTCCGATCTTTATACAGAAGTGGATTTAGATTATCGTCCACTTAGAGATTTACTACCCTTTAAAGAGTGGAAAAAGGCTGATATAGAAACTCGGTCTTTGATACTCAGAGCCTCACCAGAAGGAAAAAAAGGTTGGTTGAATCGTTTTGATATAACAAACTTACCTAGTAGTGATTTAAACACTATCGAAAAATTATGGTTGAATTATAGTAATAAACGGTTTGGCTTTAGTATCGAAAAACATATTTGGTTAAGTGTAGGTGTCCAATAATTAATAATGAATAATGAATAATGAATAATTACTTCTCCTTGAAAACAGATAGGATTGACTAATCATGAAAATTTTTATTTATTATCCCCTTAAAAATGGAGGCTTTAAACCAAAATTTTTCGGTGAAATTAATATCTATGATTATAAAACATATAAAAAATTTAGTGAATGTGTAGGTTGGTTCTTAAAAGCAGAATGGCTTCTAGGATACAATCTATCAGAAGAGGATGGATTGTGGCTCTGTTATGACGATCTAAATTTTACTATCAATGCACCTAAAGGACATTTACGTACTGCACAGGATGGAGAGTGGCTCACTACTTTTACTTCTAAATTTTAAATATGTCCCAAACTATTATACGATCTATTCAAGAAACTAATTATTGATTGTAATTAACACGCCAAGAATATGGATAAGCGTTTTTTCAATATATTTCCTGGATTAACTGAAGAAAAAGCAATTGCTTTGTTAGAAGCACCCCTAGAAGAGTTAGAAGATAAATCAGACCGCTATATTGCAGCAAGTCATTTAGTTAATTTTCCCAGCGAACGATCGATTAATGCTTTAATCAAAACTATACAAGATACTAATCCAATTTTAGAACATAAAATTGCTAGACGTAAGGCGATCGAAACATTGGGGCGTTTGAATGTGGCATCAGCACTGCCTACAATTCGAGGTTGCTTGAGTGATGCAGACTGCTACACTACAGAAAATGCTGTCTGGGCAATTGGTCAAATAGGAACAGAAAATCAAGAAATTCTCGCAGAAATTGCTCAGTTGTTAGAAAAACCAGGTCAAAGTTATCGTTTAATTATTCAGGTGTTGGCAAAATTTAACTATCAACCTGCCATAAATAAAATTCAGCAGTTTACAGAATCCGATGACGAACCTATTGCTAGTGCAGCGATCGCTACTGTTTGTCGTTTAACAGGGGACTATTCTCAAATGACCAGAGTAGTCGAATTTTTACAACACTCAGATATTAATGCTAGAAGAGGTTGTATTCAAGACCTGATTGATGCTAAATATTATGAGTCAATTCCGAATATTGCTAAATGCCCTGTTTCAATGGTTTTTCGTCTTCGGGGAATTAGATTCTTAGCAGAAGCAGGCATTCCCACAGGTGAAATTAACTTTGCTGAAATCGAATCATTTTTAGATTCAGTTATTCGTGACCATCCCAACGATCTAGAGTTAGTTCACGAATATGACCAAACTCCAGCTTTAGAATTTGTGATTAAGGAATTATATAGTACAGATTTTGGCAGGTGTTATCTAGCTGGCAAAACTCTTTTAGAAGTTTACCCAGAAGTTGCAGGTGCAGCATTAATGACAACCTTTGCTGAAAGCGCTCATAATGATTATGGTGCTCACTATCATGTAGTTAAACTTTTAGGTTGGCTGAAATATGTTAATGCTTACGATCTGTTGGTAGAAGCACTGCACAACACAGCACCTCAGTTTCAGAAATCTCGTGGTGCTGCTGCACTTGCTCTGGCAAATTTAGGAGATGAACGGGCGATAGCTTTGCTCAGAGAAAGTGTTAGTCAGACAAGAATTTTTGACTTGAAATATGCTTGTTTGTTGGCGTTGAAAAAGTTAGGCGATAGTCAAGTTAGTGAGTTGTTTGTTAATGATTCAGATTTATTGATTCAAGCTAAAGCAAAAAATATGATTTGAGTTGTAAGATTTGAGTAGAGATGAGGAGTAGATACATTCATTTAACATCTACTTTTCCCACTTTAAATTATTACTATAGGAAAAATTTTTGATGCTAAGATAATTTTTGTTTTGAATTAATTCTATTTTAAATCATGTTTGGAGTTTGAGGTTCATCACGAAAAATCACTGATAAAATGTTTTCCATTAAGGGCATTCCTAATAAAAAAAACAACAGAATAATAATAAGTCTTATATCATGTTCGGATAATCACTTATAATAAAGTTTTTTCTTGTAGTATAGCTCTCAGCCCTATCTACAGTTCGGGCTGAGAACTATACTACGAACTTTAATTATAATAACTATTTAACCGAACATAATATTATTATTAAAACTTCATCAACTTTATTACTTAACTTTATTACCTTGAATACTTTTTATTCGTGACCCTGGCTGAGGAGCTTGTTTTTGTTTTTTATCTATTTGCTTATATACTTTGCGATACTCTTTGTCTTCATTTTCATCTAAATATACTCCTTGTTTTACATTTTTTACGTCAATTAAATTTTTAAACAGCGAATTTGCATCATACCATTTTTCTTTTTTTGAAGCTGTAAAAGCTTCAGTTATTAAATTTTTTATTCATCTTCATTAGCAGAGTTGGGAGTCAAAATTAAGTTAGAAATTTCTGTTGAATCATACCTTATAATAGGAGCCTGGTTACTTAATTTTGCAACTTCAAGCTGAAGATATTCGTCTAACTTTTGAGGAGTGACATATCCTTTTCTAAATGCTTCTAACAGCTTGTAAGTAAAAACTCCTTGTTGAACTTTGTCAAGTTCTCGAGATTTTTCATAAGGTCTACAACTGTAAATAAATATTTCTTCCATTTCACGTATTTGAGCTTGAACTGGCTCCCCTATTTGTGAAAAACTATTTTCACGACAAGCATCTATAATAACAACAATTTTATCAGCTCCAGGTTTTCGGAGTTGCTGCCTTACATATGTGACTGAAACAGAAGTTCCACTAAGGTCTCTCTTGCTAGCATCACGAGGTAAGAGATAGTCTTCTTGATCATCGTCTTTCCTTGCACCATGACCACTAAAGAAAAACCAAAAATCACCGCCACCCTCTTCTATAAATTTTTCTTGATATTCCTCTGGTAAACCTAAAACATCTTTGATATTAGCGTAGGTGGGAAGATAATTCTCTTGTGGAGAATTATCTGTGTAACAGAATACATAATTAAATTTTTCTTTCTTGAGCAAAAAATCTCTCATTTTCTCAGCATCATCTGCTGCATAGTTGAGCTTTAATTCAGGATACCTTACTATTCATTAACTCCAATGGTTATACCAATCTTAAACATTCTGTTTTTGTTGCCGTTTGAACTTAAGTTTAATAGCACCTGTAGTGCCACTAGCTAATGCACCAGCACCAAATAATTTAAGTTCTCCTTTTTCACTAATTTCAACTGAAAGTTCAATCTCATCCAACTTCAATTCTTTTTCTTTAGTTTCTCTTTCAGCTGTATCCAGCAGTTCCTCAATAAGATTTACCAACCTGGTCATTTCTGCTTTTAGAGTATCGACTTGAACAGTTTCGATTTTAGGTTTAATTTGATTGAAGACCTTTGAAATAGCTTTACCCGTTGAAGATGGAAAACCAATACCTCCTTTGTCACGTCCTTCGCTATCATATTCTGCTCTGGGAGCATCAATGCTGTAAGTTATAACTTGAATAGTATCTTCAGAAATAATATAATTACTCCTTTGTTATTTTATGATTAATGCTTTAACTACTAATAAATAAAATTCTTTCAAGTTCAGATAATTTATGAGTCAATACAACCGTTATTCATACCTAGATATTGAGTCAAGGTATTCAACTATAAGTCCCATCAAAGCCAGATTTTTCCTATTAGCATCTTGATACAGAACTTATCTGAATCTAACATTCTGCTCAACTCCATTAGACACAATCTTACCTTACACATATACAGTATGATAAAAAATGGTAAAAATAAAATTAATATGCTGCACTTAATTCGGAAACTTTTCATAACAATTCTTTTATTCTCTGTATTTTGCTTGAGTAACCCATCAAATGTAATGGCTGCAACTCAACCACAAAATATCACCCCCACTCAATTAGAAGAATTAGACAATCTATTTAATCAAGCCTTAAATGCTAGTAATAACAGTGACTTTGCCAACGCCGAACAATTATGGACTCAAATCCTAGAACAATATCCCGACAACCCTGCCATCTGGAGCAACAGAGGTAATATCAGACTCAGCCAAAACAAAATAGAAGAAGCAATATCCGATTATGAAAAAGCAATAGAAATTGTACCCTTAGCACCAGATCCCTACCTAAATCGTGGTATAGCTTATGAAAGACTCCAAAAATGGTCAGAAGCGATCGCTGATTATGATCGAGTCATTGAATTAGATCCAACTGACCCAGTTGCCTACAATAACCGTGGGAATGCAGAAGGAGGATTAGGAGAATGGGAAAAAGCGACTGAAGATTACAAAAAAGCTTCTGGATTAGCTCCCGAATATGCTTTTGCTCGTGCCAATTATTCTCTAGCTCTTTATGAAATTGGACAAACTCAGTCAGCAGTACAAACCATCAAAAGTCTTGTCCGTAAATATCCTAACTTTGCAGATATGCGGGCAGCTTTAACTGCTTGTCTCTGGGAACAAGGCAAACAGGGAGAAGCTGAGAGTAACTGGGTAGCTGCTGTTGGATTAGACCCTCGTTATCAAGACCTTGATTGGGTAGCTAATGTTCGTCGTTGGCCACCCACATTAGTTAATAGTTTGGAGAAATTTATCAAAATACAATAAATATAGCACTTCCTGCCGGAAATAGGGTAGGGGTTTGGAGACCAAACCCCTACGAATGAAACAGGAAGCTTGTATCCACTTCTGAATGTGGCGATAAATATCAAAAATACGGCGGCAGGGCATTCCGTTCTTAAAGCTCTTAGAGTCCGATGCTGTTCAGGACTGGGAAAGGAGAAACCCACACTATACCGAATGGTTAGTGTGGGAGTATCTCACAAATTTGAGCTTCCTTAAATTGGTCAATATACAATTCAAGCACTGATATAACTAGATTCACCGATTTACCATACAAATCTCTGGTAAAGTTTTTTCCTTTGTCAGGAAGCTATTGTGGCAACCACCCTGCACTAAGAAGTACAGTTAAACCCATAAAAAGCACAGAGAAAGTCCAAGTAATCCGATTTAAAGTTATCTCAGCACTCTTAGTGCTAGTAAATAATTGAGCTTGTCCACCAATACCACCTATCCCATCACCTTTGGGACTATGTAACAAGACAAATACAACAATACCTATAGCTGATATAATCCAGATAATTTCCGCAAGTTGAACAACATTCATAGTCTTCTCATTAATTAATCAAGTTAAGGTCATTTTACTAATAACTTAGTGTTGAGAAACCTTACAAACCCACTCGCACAGGAGTACGATTTTGTTTGAGATCGTACTCTGTCTTATCAATCATTGACTTTCCAGTCATTTCAGCAGGTTGAGGCAGATTGAGAATTTCCAAAATAGTTGGTGCTACATCTGCCAACCGCCCATCATTTCGTAGAGGTACTCTAGTCCCATGACCAGGAATTTTACGTCCCTCTCCTTCTATCAGTATAAATGGCACCGGATTTGTAGTGTGGGCTGTCCAAGGGTTGCCATGTTCATCCCACATATATTCAGCATTTCCATGGTCAGCAATTATTATTGCTGTGCCACCTGCTTGACTAATACTCTCTAAAAGCTTTCCTAGACAATGGTCAACTGTCTGAATGGCACTTACTGCAGCATCCATAACCCCAGTATGACCCACCATATCAGGGTTGGCATAGTTAATGACGATTAGAGAATAGATTTGCTTTTTCACTGCAGCGATCGCCACTTCTGTCACATCTTCTGCAGACATTTCGGGTGCTTCATCATAATGAGCTACCATTGGACTTTGAATCAATTCTCGGTCTTCTCTCTCAAATGGTTGCTCGAAACCCCCATTAAAGAAGTAAGTTACATGAGCATACTTTTCAGTTTCCGCAGTACGGAACTGACGTAGACCATGTTGAGAAATTACCTGTCCCAGAATATTATTCAAATTTTGAGGTTCAAAAGCCACTAAAACTGGGAAATTAGAATCATACTGAGTAAAAGTTAAAAATGTCAATGGTTGAATTTGTTGGCGGTCAAACCCATTAAAATCTGTATCTACAAAAGCTTGAGTTAATTGACGCGCACGATCTGGGCGAAAATTAAAGAAAATTACTCCATCTCCTGCTTCTACAGCTCCAGGAGTTACTCTAACTGGGATAAAAAACTCATCTGTTACACCCTCACTATAGGAATTTTGTAGTAAATCTGAAGCAGAATGACCAATTCCATAACCATCTTTAGTCATTACTTCATAAGCTTTTTGAATTCTGTCCCATCGTTTATCCCGATCCATTGCATAATAGCGACCACTAAGTGTAGAAATTCTTCCTACACCAATTTGATTAGTATGATATTCTATCTGTTTAAGTACCTGAACTCCTGATTTGGGATTTGTATCACGTCCATCAGTAATGGCATGAATACAAACATCATAAATTCCTTTGGCCTTAGCCATATCCAGTAAACCTAATAAATGGTTTACATGGGAATGAACTCCTCCAGGGGAACATAAACCCACTAAATGTAGTTTAGAATTACGAGCTATCACATCCTGGCAAATCTTTTCAATAGCTTGGTTTTTTGCTATTGAGCCATCTTCTACTGCATCAGAAATTCTTACTAATTCCTGGGGAACAACTCGTCCTGCTCCAATGTTTAAGTGACCAACTTCTGAGTTACCCATTTGACCTTCTGGCAAACCTACTGCTTTCCCAGAAGCTTGAATTAAAGTTTTGGGATAAGCTTGCCAAAGACTATCAATTATAGGTGTGTCACCCATAGAAATGGCATTTCCATCTTTGTGTTCTCGATAACCCCAACCATCTAGAATAATTAGTACAACCGGAGATATAGAACCATTATTCATAATTTATTACCTTTTATGCCTCATCTCGGTTTTATAATGAAAAATCTCAAAATACTATAATTTAGTATTTTTTTCTCTATCGTAAGTTCAATTAATTTTATCAAAATAAAAGTTATATAATATCTTAATAAATAAAATTATAAAATATACTTAAAGCCATTCTAGCGATGGTTTTAAGTTGATGTTGAATATATGGGGAAGAGGACTACTGCTAATTAGTCGGAAAGAAATCAAAAGCTCTGTAGTGATATACTTCTAGACTGAAAGTTAACATCACTGTAGACTTCTTCTCCTAATAAAAAATAAAATCTTATTAAGTAGAGTCAGAATAGTTAATCTAGTTGGATTATGACCGAAAACTTTCATCAAGGGTGAGCAACACTTGATATTCCGGCCTAAGCAAACCTAAAGAAAGATTTAACCTTAATTTAACAAACAATTTCTAACCATCATCAAATCCTTACTATTTCAATTTCCCTATCCATCATAGTTAACTTTAATTGGTATTTAAGCTATTAATTATGACTCATTCTGGCTGGTTCACAGACTCCTATAAACAGCCTAACTATAATTTTAACAAACATTTATCACCCTTGGTATAACACAGTAGACTTCTTGTAGAAGTTAGGGAACAAGGAATAGGGAGATTAAATTGTTGATTTCATATCTTGAATTGATTTAATTAAAACTTTTGCAAGAGATATAGTGAAAATCTTGATTTAATTAAGGTTTCGGATTTATTCGGCCAGCCCTAATTATGTCTGATTACTTACTATAATAATTGCGAGGTTTTCAAATTACTTAGGAAGAAATTAAGATTTAAACCAAAGAGTAAGGAGAAATAAATCTTCTGAAATTCTTAAAAATGATGAAATTTTGATATTGATTGGAGAAAAACTGAAAATTTTGATGATGGAGCTAGCAGAAACGCTAATATCAACTATAAAATTAAAGTGATATTGCCAAACAGAAACAAAACCTAAAAATGAGCAAGCTTTTGTATTTCGTCAGTATAGGAATATTAGCTTTCTGGATACTTAGATGTGAATCCCTAGCAGTTAATGATGAGGAGATGCAACTGATAACATTATCAGATTCCAGCAGTTTTTATCAGCAAATCCTAGCTCAGGTCTCAGCCCCTCCATCTTCTGATTCACCATCTCCATCAGCAGAAGTTCCGGAAAAATCTAATACAGTTGCTAACTTGATCAAATCTACCGATCCAGAAGAAAGAGAAAAATCTCTAAAACAAAATCTCGAAAATCAGCTAGATAGTATTACAACAGATCAAAGCGTTTCGGAAACAATATTTGTTCCTAGGACTAGAGATCCATTTTCTGTTGTGCCCCAAATTCCAGTACCAGAATTAACACAAGAAGAATCTTCAGTAAGCCAATTACCAGATATACAAGGCCAACAATTGCCTAGTCTACCCACCCTTCCGGAAACCAAATCTCCTGTTACTTGGCAACAAAACGCTAGAAGAATAGTACCAAGTGACGATAGTCTGGATATAGCACAACAAGGCCGTAGAAGACTATCACCCGCTACTTCAGTGTTTGAACCTAGAAACTCTGTATTTGTAGAACGTGGTTGTTAGTTTTGTCTTTGATATAACCTTGCCCAATTTTTGGGTTTAAAGCCTCGCTCATAAGGGGGCTACTTTAGTATAGTCAGAGAACTGGAAAAATATTCGGTAGTCCTTTGATGATTGTGATTTAGGGTAGAGGTAGGGAACACTTAACACTTAACTGGGAACAGAAATTATCTTAAATTCTTAGTTTCAAAGAAATAGTATTTCCTTGACTACTTGACTTTTTTTAATATATCACTACTTGTATACCACTACCAAATATTCAACCGCTCTAAAAACCTATAGCTATCAATATGGGTAGTACACTTCACCTTTGAAACTAGAGTTATTGGATTTTGCCAAATTTGAGCTTGTGGATGGAAAAACTCTAAGCAAAAAGTACCAGAGAACCAAGTTTTTTTTAGGTTTAACTGTACCGTAGGAGATAGGTCTACAGGCTTTTAAAAGAGAGCAAATGCTTGGGAACAGAAGCATCTCTGGATTAGACTTCCCAAAGCATTTGATTTAAGTTGACTAAATTTTTCGCTATGGGAGATGAAAGTCATAGCCTTGCGCCAGCAAACCAAAAATCCTGGTTTGAGT
Source organism: Dapis brunnea BLCC-M229 (assembly GCF_050015995.1). Lineage (NCBI taxonomy): Bacteria > Bacillati > Cyanobacteriota > Cyanophyceae > Oscillatoriales > Microcoleaceae > Dapis > Dapis brunnea. The sequence continues at coordinate 23,332 of NZ_JBNHEP010000179.1, forward strand.
ATAATCTCCGTGCCTAACTAACCGTCGAAGAGTATCTCAAAAAAAACTATTTCGGTTTAGTAGCGCGTCTAGTTTTAAAATGTGGGTAAATTTGAGTTAATGAAGACCTCTCCCCCAACCCCTCTCCTTGTAGGAGAGCTATCCCTGATAAGGAATTCCTGAAAACCTTGTGAGGAGGGAGGGGAGTGTGGGAAGGGAGGGGAGTGTGGGAAGGGAGGGGAGTAAGAATTTTATCTTTGGTTCTCAAATAAATGTATTTTTCAATACGTTTATTTGAGAAAAAGTCTCTCCAAGACTAACCCATAAATTATCGATTTTGTCAAGTTTTATGTTAAGAAAGATGTTTATAAAGCATAGGGGTAGTCCTGCATAGTAATGGTGAAGATGTATATTTTTTTTAATTTCTTCCCACACTCCCCACACTTTCCACACTTTCTCTACCATTACTATGCACCACCACCAGCATAGGTAGGAGAGGGGGGATAGTTTACCTACAATTTTAGTCTAGACGCGCTACTAGGTAAGGTAAACTAGCTGCTGTGAACCCTGTGTTTGAAAAATCTTAAATTTGGTTTAGGTTGGAAAAGGCAGATGTTAGTGAAGCTTGCCCGAAGAATGGGATACCTAGTTTGCATCAGCGTGGCTTGGGTCAATATGAATAAAAACTGATTTATTGATTTATCTAATGTTGGCATTCCCATACGACGCTCCCTTACAGGAGAGCGTCGTATGGGAATGCCAACCTATACTATAATAAAATTACTTAATGTTTTGTTGTGTGATCTGAAAAGTAAGA
>NZ_JBNHEP010000180.1:0-48707 GCF_050015995.1 Dapis brunnea BLCC-M229
ACTCTCCTGAAATATCCATTGAATGGCAAATTCATAACTTCTTTCTAATGTCCGCGTTTTATGCTAAATAAATATGTTGATAAAGCATAGGGAAAAAAGGGGGGAGAATAGCTCTCCTCTCCTTGTCGGAGAGGGGCTGGGGGAGAGGTCTTAATTTATCAAACTTACCCACAAAATAAATCTAGACACCCTACTACTTTAAGAATTTAAAAACTTGAGAAGGAGCATTTTTTAATAAACAATAATCTGCTGGGATGGTATTTTATTTAAAGGTAGACTAGGAAAATTTATTATCTGAATGTCACTGGAAAATAACCAACAAAACAACTTCAAAAATAATCTATTACAATGGCAGGAAAAATTAACTTCAACAATTCAACTAGGGATATTAATTCTAGGATTAATTATCTTTCTAATTGTGATGTGCTGCTTGAATATTTACTCATTTTTAGCACTAACCTCTCCGATAGAAGCTGATTTACTAATAGTTGAAGGTTGGATGTCAGACTATGCGGTCAAATCGGCGATCGCAGAATTTAATCAAGGTAGTTATCAAAAATTAATTACTACAGGTACACCGATAGGTAAGGGATTTTATCTATCAGAATATAACAACTTTGCCGAACTAACCGCAGCAACTCTGATTACCTTGGGTGTCGCTCCAGACCGAGTGGTGGCTGTACCCACTCCTCAAGTTACCAAGTATCGCACTACTGCTTCTGCTATGGCAGTGAAAGAATGGCTTCAAACTTCTAATCTCAAAGTAAACTCTATCAATATTTATACTTTAGGACCCCACGCTCGTCGTAGCTGGATGATTTATCGGAATGTTTTTAGTCCAGATATTCAGGTAGGTGTGATTGCTCTTGAACCCAAAGGTTATAATACTCACAGATGGTGGCAGTCGAGTGCAGGTATGCGGACTGTTATTGGGGAAGCGATCGCTTATTTTTATACCCGCTTCGTTGACTGGAAATCATGATCGATATTATTTTTTCATAGAAAAGCTTGCCTCCCTAATCATACCGGGAGACAAGTATAACAATTTATGGAAAACAGTTAAAAAAGAGGCGTTGCTGAATAAATGTTATGATATCTAGGAGTCAAAACTCAGGAGTCAGGAGATAGATTCAAGTTTTTTTCCGAACCAAAAGTGGGAACTAGATATGATTTGCACTTAATTAATGACTCTTACATATCTCAGTAGCGGAGTTTCTTTCATACCTAAAATTAGCAACGCCAACAAAGATAATTTTATTCTTGTTTGCGCTTGATAAGAGAACCAATAGCTAATGCACAAACTGCTAACAAACCTAATGTACCAGAGTTTTCAGGAACAGTTTCTCTTTCCACTTCCATATTTACAGCTAGAGCATTGATATCAAAACCATCACGATCTGCTGCAACTTCTGACAAATCTACTAATCTGACATATTGATATAAGTTGCTGTTACCAATATCTAGGGTGGCTCCCCCTATATAAGCTTCATCAGCAATATTCTCAATCACACCAATACTCAACCAATTTTCTAAATCATTTCCCACGAATACTTCTACTTTTTCATCATAGTCACTTTGAGAACTGTGATTTCCAAAAGTAGTCTCCCAAACTTTTACCTGCTCAGAAAACATCCCACCAAAACTAAATACAGCTTCTCCTGCAAAACCAAGGGCAAGAAAATTCTCTGTACCACTAGCTTCAGGTGCGCCAAGTGCATTATCTATGTTAGTTCTAGCAGCAATTTGATCTGAATTGTTGTATGTAAACTCGCCTTGAGTGTAGGACTCTACTATTTCTGCATAAGTGAAACTAGCTGCATGGGTGGAATTTGCAGAGATCGCTACTCCGATAGAAATAGGAAGTGCTATAGCTGCTTTGATTGCATTGTTCATAATTACTTACCTCTACTGTTATGAAGAAATTGGTAGATGCAATCTTTAAATAGCTAGCCTAATATATTACTTTTGACAATTCTTTGAATGCTCTATTGCATTTAACAGTTACCAATTTACTTGCAATAAAAGCTTAAAGACATCGGCTATTATACTGATATTTTATCTAGGCCAATTTACAATAATCATATAAAAAATTTAGGAAGTAGGGAATAAGGTTCATTAATTGATAATGGAGAATGAATAATTACCTCTGGTTAAAACCGTAACGGAATTGAATATCAGGAAATATCCTAGCACTTTTCTCGCATTGGTGATTGGATATGGTGTTTAGTGTTCGGCACAACGACCGCTTTTTCCCCTTGAAAATGTATTAATACCAAATCCGGTTATCAAAAGTACCTTTCCCCATCTCCCCATCTCCCCAACAGAATACTCTATAAACCTGATTTAGTATAAGGTGCGCCTAAACGCACCTCCAAAAATATTAATATATAGTTGATTTAACTAAAGTCTACCTTTAAAAATCCCACATAACGGGGCGATCGTCTAAAGTATCGGTCACTATCCGCCCAATAGCATCAATTTCTGCCAGCTCATCTGAGGATAATTTAACATCCGCAGCTTTAGCATTAGCAGTCGCTTGTTCCGCATTTCGCGCTCCAACAATAGCATTTGTCTGAGGTTGGGCAATCAACCAGGCGATCGCTAGTTGAGCCATAGTGCATTGTTTAGCTTCAGCAATGGGGCGCAGTTTTTCTATAGCTGTTTGCACTCGTTCGTAGTTTTCTTTAATATAAAATAATCTATTTTTAGCACGATGATCGCCTTGGGCAAATTTGTGGTCTGGTCCAAATTTACCTGTTAATAATCCCTGTGCTAAGGAGGAATAAGCAATAATAGAAATATTATTTTCAACACAGTAAGGCATTTCTTCTTTTTCTATTTTTCGCCAGAACAAAGAATAGGGTGGTTGCAGACTATCAATTTGACCATATTGAGATGCTTCTGCTATTTGTTTGCTTGAGAAATTAGAAACACCAATTGCTCTAATTTTACCCTGTTCTTTCAGTTTATTTAGAGCATTCATTGTTTCTTCAATTGGTACAATTTCACTGTTAAATGCACCAGAAGGCCAATGAATTTGATAGAGGTCAATATAATCAGTATTGAGATTTGTCAGAGAGCGATCGCAAGCTTCTATTACTTGGTCATATTTCATATGATTGGCAAAAACTTTAGTCGCTAAAACTACTTGTTCTCGGACATCTCCCAATGCTTGAGCAACAATTCTTTCTGAGTAACCATCTCCATAAACTTCAGCAGTATCAACTGTCGTAATACCTGCATCAAAAGCCGCTCTAATAGCTTTAATAGTCTCAGAATCTTCAATATCTGCCCATCCACGTTTTCCAGCTTGCCATGTCCCCATAATGATTGGGGTAATTTTAATTTCAGATGTGCCTAATGTTCGCTTTTCCATCATGGTTTGCTCATTATTTTGACTACAACTACAGCTATAACATATTGTGCATAAAGTCAAGATAAATAATTAATTTGCAAACATTAAGTAGCTTGGCATAATTAAAATTTCACTATGTCATTGCGACTTATACTCCGTGGAAGGAAGCAATCTCAATGATTTTTGCTGATTTATATTAGACTTCTTGCAGAAGTCAGGGAATAGGGAATAGGGAATAGGTATGGAGGGAGATGAAATTGTTGATTTTAGATCTTGAATTGATATAATTAAAACTTTTGCAAGAGGTCTATTTTGTTAAATAGACATCTCCGGAAAAGAGGGAACACTTAACACTTAACTGGGAACACTTAACCCACCCCTAACCCCTCCCAGGAGGGGAGTAATTGATAATTTCTGGATGAAAATTGATTTGATTTTTAATTTTCACCAGATGTCTAATAGTTATACCATTTCGACCTGATGTTGCGCTTAATAAAAGATAACAGCTATTAGTAAAATTCAGGTTTAGGTAAGAATTATTAAGCGCATTGTTACAGAGAAATAGTATTAGGTTTATTGATATCTACTAGACCGACACACCTAAAATAGTGCATTAGCTTTTTTCGTAATCACCCCATCACTCCATCTCCCCATCACCCCATCACCCCATCACCCCATCGCCCCATCGCCCCATCGCCCCATTTTCTAATGCACAAAATTAGCTGTGTCAGTCTACTACCTACTTAATGATGTTGTTATGTAGGTATAGCGCTACTTGAATCGGGAATAGGGAATAGGGAATAGGGAATAGTAAAGTGTCAAAGGGTTTCAGGATGTATAAATGTCCTAACCTTAATGCGTAGCGCTATAGTGGTGAAAAAGTAGTGATCTTCTTAAAAAAAATGGCGTTGCTGAACCAAGGGATGAATCTTTGCACAAAAGGTAAATTCTATCTTTTACTTCCTCTTTCTCTAAAGCTATAATTCCAGGACGCAAAAGACCCAACGCCCCCCACACCGACCACACGGACCACACTAATTCATCCCGCAAATATGCAACGCCAAAAAAATTAAGTGGGCAAGCAAATACTATTCCTCTCAAACTAAGAATTAGATATATTTTCTGTTGCCTGTTGCCTGTTGCCTGTTCCCTGTTGCCTGCCTCCACAATAAATCACAATCATCAAATGACTACCCTTATGTATAGATATTATTTGGTTTTTCAGTATATTTATTGAGTCCAAAAAATATACTTAAGTAATCGCCAATTCCTGATTTTTAATCCCAGATAAATATTAGTAAATATACGGTAGAAATTTGGCTTAAATTATGTTTTATTGAAGAAAAGGTTACTATTTTAGCTATTAAATGGTTAAGCTAAAGAAAGGTTAGAGGCAAGGGATTAAGTATTAAATAGTCTTATACAAAAATTTAAAAGAGAGGTAAATATATGGCGTCAAAATTGTTAGGCATGACTAAATCTATTCTTTTCATAGATCCAAATGTAGAAGACTATCAAATTCTTGTTCGTGGAACAAATCCCAATATTAAAATTGTTATCCTGGATACCTACCGCGACAGTATCCAACAAATTAGAGAAACTTTGGTTCGCAACCGGGGAGTGAAAACTGTTCATATAGTTTCTCATGGTGCCCCGGGATGTTTATATTTGGGCAATAGTCAATTAAATATTAATAGTATTAATAATGATTATTCTCAAGAGTTAGAAGCTTGGTCAGTTACTAATATATTGCTCTATGGTTGTAATGTCGCTGCGGGAGATGCTGGTACAGAATTTTTAGAAAAGTTGCAGCAACTAACAGGTGCAAATATTGCTGCGACCGCAAGACCAACTGGTAATGCTGCTTTGGGTGGTGACTGGGAGTTGGAAGTTATTAGGGGTGAGTTGGAGGTAGATGTACCTTTCACTCAGGAGACACAACAACAATGGAATTATGTTCTAGATCCATTTGAGGAAAAACCTGCCTTATTCCAAGTAATTAGTGGTGTACTTTTTCGACTTAACCCATTAACAGGAGGTTATGAGGAGATTGGTGGTACTGGTACACCAAGGTATAATGCAGCAGGTTATAACCCTAATGATAACTACATCTATGGTTTTGAAGTTAGTAATAGTAATCAGAAACTTCTGAGAATCAACTCAACTGGTACTGTTGAGTATGTCAAGAATGATGGTACAGTTACTACAGATGAAAATGATGCGGATATTTTTACAGTTAATCTTTCTCCAAATCCTACTGCTGGAGATATAGACCGAGACAATAATTTATGGATAACTAACGTCAATAGTAAAACATCAATACTTAGAATCAATCTTGATAACCCGGAAACAACAACAATAAATTTGACTGGCACACCTCCCAGTGGTGAGATGCCAGTAGATTTAACTTATATAACTTCTCAAAACAGTTTTTATGGCATCAGCAGTAACGGTGAATTAGTTACAATTGATATCTCTGATATTAATAATGCTACGATTAGCACAACTACAATACAGTTAGATAGTGGTGGAAATTTAGGTGCAGCAGGTTATGGTGCAGCTTGGACTGACGCAGAAGGAAAATTATATGTTAGTGCTAATACGGGACAACTCTATCACATCAGAGATTTTGCCAGGGCTCCAGTAGCTGAAGAACTCCTTCCTACAGAAACTACCATAAGTAATGATGGGATCTCCGAACCCTGGCTAACATCGGTTTTTGACATCCCACTAATAGACCTAGATGGTACCGATACCCCAGGAACTAACTACGAAACAACATTTACAGAAAACGGTGGTGCTGTTAATATAGTAGACATCGCGACAGGTGAGACTACAACAGATGGTTTACTTACTACTAATGGCTTGATTATTCGAGATTACATAAACAATGGTACTACTGCTGATGGCGATAGATTACAGGAAGCAACAATCACCCTGACTAATCCTATTGATGGTGACAATGAAAAATTTTTGGTTAATGGTGTAGAATTAACAAGTTCAGCTACAGTAACAGGTACAAACATAACTGCTACAGTAACTACAAACGGGGATGGCGAAAAAGTAGTTACTCTAACACCAACTACAGGAGATATCGCCAGCGTTGATGATTTTGAAACAGCACTAAAAGATATTCAATACCAAAACACCAGCGAAAACCCAGATACTACAGACAGAATTTTAGAGATAGTTCTTGGGGACGAAAATAGACACTTATCATCTGACATCTTCGGACAGGATAGTAACGAAGTTCATACTACTACAATTCAGGTTACTCCAGTTAATGATCCCCCCGTAGCTGATGACGAGTCATTCACCATGAACGAGAATGACAGCTCAATAACCCTAGACTTATTAACAGGAGACACAGACCCCGACGGCGATGACCACAACCTCAGCATCAAGTCCATCAATGGCACAGACCTAACTCCAGCTACAGCTCAAACAATCACCGTAGACAACGGGACAGTCAACGTAGCAGCAGATGGAACTATCAGTTTTACCCCAGATGCTGACTTCAATGGAGATATTATCTTTGATTATGTAGTCCAAGATGAGAATGATGGAGAAGATACAGGTACAGTAGCAGGAACAGTTAACCAAGTCAACAATAATCAGGAAGAAAACACGACACTCAATCCTGGAGACATTGCATTTGTTCAGTACAATGCTGATGGCACAGATAACTTTAAATTTGTCGCTTTAGTTGATATTCCTGCATCAGAAGAAATTAAGTTTACCGATAAAGGTTGGCTGGGCGATAATTCTGGTTTCCGTACAAGTGAAGGAATTGTTACATGGACAGCACCAGCAGGTGGTATTTCAGCGGGAACTATAGTTGAGATTGACAATACTCCATCTGCTTCTGTGGGAACAGTTTCAGGTAGCAGTTTGAACTTTGCTGCTACTGGCGACCAGATTATTGCTTATCAAGGTACAAATACTCCTATTGCTGCTCTGAATAATGAAGGAGCAGCAACCTGGCAAGCTGATGCTACTAGCACTACCACTTCTGCCTTACCCCAAGGTTTGGTTAATGGCACCAATGCAGTTGCGATTAATGAAATAGACAATGTAATATACACCGGAATTACAACGGGAGATAATGCAACACTTTTAGCAGCAATTAATGATAGTGCTAACTGGACAGGATCTAATTCGACGAATCAAACTTTTACTGGAAATTTTACCATAGGTAGCGGTGGTAATTCAACTCAAGCAACAGTCGAATACCAACTAGAAGTTTCTCAAGGTATTGGTGGTAGCGGTGATGACAAGGGCTTGGGTATAGCCACCGACAGCAATGGTAATGTTTGGGCTACAGGAGAATTCCAGGGCAGCATCGACATAGACGGAGATGGCAATAATGATTTGACCAGTAATGGCGAGGAGGATGCCTATATAGCTAAGTTCGATAGCAGTGGCAACTTGCTGTTTGCCCAAAATATCGGCGGTAGCAGTTGGGACAAGGGCTGGGGTATAGCCACCGATAGTAATGGTAATGTGTGGGCTACAGGAGAATTTTGGGGTAGCATCGACATAGACGGAGACGGCAGTAATGATTTGACCAGTAATGGCACTGTTGATAGCTATGTAGCCAAGTTTGACAGCAATGGCAACTTGCTGTTTGCCCAAAATATTGGTGGTACGGCTGGTGACTATGGCTATGGTATAGCAACCGATAGCGATAGTAATGCCTGGGTTACAGGATATTTCAAGCGCAGCATTGACATAGACGGAGACGGCAACAATGATTTGACCAGTAATGGCGTTGACGATAGCTATGTAGCGAAGTTCGACAGCAATGGCAACTTCCTGTTCGCCCAAAATATTGGCGGTAGCAGTTTTGACCATGGCTACGGTATAGCCACAGACAAAGATGGTAATGTATGGACTACAGGATATTTCCAGGAAAGTATCGACGTAGACGGAGACGGCAATAATGATTTGACCGGTAATGGTAGTTGGGATAGCTATATAGCGAAGTTCGACAGCAATGGCAACTTTCTGTTTGCCCAAAATATCGGCGGTAGCAGTTTAGACCGCGGCAATGGGATAGCCACTGACAGCGATGGTAATGTTTGGGCTACAGGATTTTTCTCTGGCAGCATTGACATAGACGGAGACGGCAACAATGATTTGACTGTTAATGGCCATCAAGATAGCTATATAGCGAAGTTCGACAGCAATGGTAACTTGCTGTTTGCTAAAAATATGGGCGACCTAGGCCATGGCATAGCCACCGATAGTAATGATAATGTGTGGGCTACAGGCACTTTCTCTGGCAGCATCGACATCGACTCTGACGGCAACAATGATTTGAGTAATAATGGTTCTTGGGATAGCTATGTAGCGAAGTTCGATAGCAATGGTAACTTGCTATTTGCCCAAAATATCGGCGGTAGCAATGTTGAACATGGCAATGGCATAGCCACAGACAAGGATGGTAATGTGTGGGCTACAGGAGAATTCGGGAGCAGCATTGACATAGACGGAGATGGCAATAATGATTTGACCAATAATGGTAATGTTGATAGCTATATAGTTAAATTTTCTCCTCTCTCTCCTCAAGACACCACTCCTCCCACAATAGCAACCCTCACCCCCGCCGACAATACCACAGATATTGCCATAGGGGCAGATTTAGTCATCAACTTTGATGAAAACATCCAAGCAGGTACAGGCAATATTGTTATCAAGACAGCCAGCAATGACTCAATAGTAGAAACCATAGATGTAACCTCTAATTTAGTCAACATCTCTAACGATACCGTTACCATCAACCCCACTGCTGACCTAGCAGAAGCAACAGAGTATTATGTCGAGATAGATGCAGGAGCAATACAAGACACTGCGGGCAATGATTTCGCTGGAATCTCCGATAACAGCACTTGGAACTTCACTACTGTTAGTAGTAATGAACCAGTCGAGTTTGATTTCAACGGCGATAGCAAAGCAGATATTCTCTGGCGAAATGACACTACCACAGAAAATCAAATCTGGGCAACTAACCCGACCAATATTCAAGGTCTTCCTAATCGTAGCAGTGATTGGAGTCTCCACCAAATAGGTAACTTTGATAACGATACTTCTATCGAAATACTCTGGCGTAATAATAACAGTGGAGAAAATCAAATCTGGAATGTGGATGGTACAACTCAAGTTAGCGGCTTACCTACTCGGAGTAGCCAATGGCAACCCCTACAAGTAGGAGACTTTGATGGCGACAATATTGATGAGCTTTTATGGCGTAATACTAACAATGGAGTGAATCAAATCTGGGATGTAGATGGTACTACTCAAGTTAGTGGCTTACTCACCAGAAATAACAATTGGACGCCAGTAGCAGTAGGAGACTTCGATGGCGACAATATTGATGAGCTTTTATGGCGTAATAATACCACTGGTCAAAATCAAATTTGGAATGTGGATGGTACGACTCAAGTTAGGGGATTACCTAATCGCAGTAGTAATTGGGAACTAGCTCAAGTAGGAGACTTTGATGGAGACAACATAGATGAGCTTTTATGGCGTAATAATACCACTGGTCAAAATCAAATTTGGAATGTGGATGGTACGACTCAAGTTAGGGGATTACCTAATCGCAGTAGTAATTGGGAAGTAGCTCAAGTAGGAGACTTTGACGGGGACAACATAGATGAACTGTTGTGGCGTAATAACAGCACTGGTCAAAACCAAATTTGGAATGTGGATGGTACAACTCAAGTTAGGGGATTACCTAATCGCAATAGTAATTGGGAAGTAGCTCAAGTAGGAGACTTTGATGGAGACAACATAGATGAATTGTTGTGGCGTAATAATAGCAATGGTCAAAATCAACTGTGGAATGTAGATGGTAGTGTGGGAATTAGTGGTATTTCATCTCAAACAATTGATTGGCAAGTTATTTGAGCCGAATCATTTTTGAGACAAATGATATAGTTGGGTTGATTTATTTCTGAAACTAGAGAAGTATTTGAATATGTCAATTACTAAAAATCAGCCATTAGTTAGTGTTGTCATCCCAACCCATAATTCCGTAAAGTATATTTGTCAAGCTATAGAAAGTGTATTGCGTCAGACTTATCCACATTATGAAATAATTGTTGTGGATGATGGTTCTGACGACAATACCAACAAAGTATTACAACTGCATACAAATCCCATCCAATACTTTTACCAAGAAAATCAAGGAGTTTCAGTAGCTCGTAATCAAGGACTCTACCATTCCCAAGGGGAGTTCATTGTGTTTTTAGATGCTGATGATTTTATGTTGCCACATAAATTAGAGGAACAAGTCCGGTGCTTTCAAAGCTATCCCCATGCAGGAATTATTCACAGTGGTTGGCATTTGGTTAATCAATATGGGGAAAAATTCGCCAATATAGAACCTTGGCAAAAAATTCCACAGTTGAACTTGGAGACCTGGTTACGTTGGAAACCTGTCATACCGGGTCCAATGATGTTTCGTCGAGAATGGTTAAATTGTGTAGGTGGATTCGATCCAGCTCTAAAATATGCAGAAGATAAAGACCTAATATTTCGTCTAGCATTAGCAGGTTGTGAGACAGTTTGGTTACCCCAACCAACGATTTGTTATCGTCAGCATAGTAGTAGTAAAAAAAAGAATAATATATTAGAAGTATTCAAAACTCAGAAATATGTACTAGAAAATTTCCTTGCGAAACCTGATATTCCAGAAAATATCCGCAAAATAGAAGACGAAATTCGTTATTATACACTATTGTGGATTGCTTGGTCTGCTTATAATTATGGTCATTTCACAGAAATGAAAGCATATTTACAGGAATCATTAAACTATACATCAGATGTGGGTATAAAAGTAATTGTAAATTGGATTGAAAATTTTCAGAAGTTTTCTTCGGCAAAAGGCGAAATCCTAGATACTTACTCTATAACTAGCTCTCTTGAATGGAAACAAGCAATACGCCAAGCTCTAAAATTAAATTTTCTCTCCAGTCTGACTGACAAAACTAGATAGGGTTTTCTCAATAAAGTCTTTTTAAGGAGTAATATAAAATTCGGATAATTACTATAGCTTGCGTCATTGCGACTGGAACGGAGTGGAAGGAAGCAATCTCATGGGTTTCGCGAGATTGCTTCCTATCGTCGCTGCGGACGAGTGTTCAAACGGATTCTATATGAGTGGGTGCTTCATGTATTGTCAAAAGCTCGCTTTGGAGTTGGGAGTGGTACAGAAGTAATAGGGGAAAAAGATTGAAAAATACTCTAATACCATTTTCATAAAATATTGCAGAGCGTGACAGAACAGGTAAAAGGAGATAGGAAACACCGGAATCAGGAAAGATAAATAGACAAAAAATGGAGGAAAAAACTTTAATGAGTGACAATGAATGCAAGCCATAAAGTATTAAACTGTAGGAATAAATCACAAAGAATGAATGTAACAGCCTTTTTTGAATTTGGTATAATATAAAATTCGGATAATTACTATAGCTTGCGTCATTGCGACTGGAACGGAGTGGAAGGAAGCAATCTCATGGGTTTCGCGAGATTGCTTCCTATCGTCGCTGCGGACGAGTGTTCAAACGGATTCTATATGAGTGGGTGCTTCATGTATTGTCAAAAGCTCGCTTTGGAGTTGGGAGTGGTACAGAAGCAATAGGGGAAAAAGATTGAAAAATACTCTAATATCATGTCCGGTTGAACAGTTATAAATAATTAGGGAGGAGTCAGGAGACAGGAGACAGGAGACAGGAGGTAAGAGGAACAAGTTTTTTTATCACTAATTATCCGGACATGATATAACTCACCCCATCACCCCATCACCCCATCTCCCCATCACCCCATCTCCCCATCACCCCATCTCCCCATCTCCTCATCCCCTCATCTCCCCATCCCCCCATCTCCCCATCCCAAATGGGTTCTATACAATAACGCTCTTTTGAACTGAAACAGTTAAAACTTTCTCAATGACTTGCTCCCATTCAGGTATTTTGGTTAATCGATCGGCATCAATAGTGTAGCCATATTCAGAAGCAAATCTAATAAAACTATCAACCCAGTCTGAAACAGTTTGCTCAGTAGAATAAGGAGTATAGTTAAAAGCTCGCTCCAGATATTTAGCCATTTGAGTTAGGTTTTTGTGGTGATACATAGACCATGCACCCCACACCCAAGTATTGTATCTAGCTCGACTTTCGAGAATACGCATCCAGTCAGGTACTTCAGGTAAAGAAAAATAGTTATCCAAAACCAACTCCAAATGTTCAACAAATTTGGGTGGGGTACTTGCTACCGTTCCCTCCTCCAAACGCAAACAATATGTTGGTTGACGTAACCAAGCGGTTTCAGTAAACTTAATACCCATACGAATCACAAAATCTACATCTGCAATATCTTCTTTGAGATGAGTGTTGAAACCTCCTAAAAGCTTAACCCGATCGCTACGAAACATCATCGCTTTTGTCGGAGCATATTTATAAATTTTCCATAGTTTCCAAATATGCCAATCTAACTCTGGTAAATCACACCAAGGTTTTACTGTTAAAGTAATTTCTCCACTGGAGTTAACAATTTGCCAACCACTATGAACAAAGTCTATTGAAGATGCACCTTTGTCAAAGCAGTTAACCTGTAATGCTAATCTCTCAGGTAGAAAATAACTATCAGGATGTAAAAATGTTATAAATTCACCTTGTGCTAGGTTAATACCATGATTTAGTGCAGCTAATATTTCTGGTTTCTGACCTTCAAGATAAACATATTGAATTTTATTCTGGTAAGGCTCTAAAATAGGACGAACTATATCTTTGGGTCCATTATTAACAACAATAATTTCGTAAGAGGTATATGTCTGCCTGAGAACACTTTCGATCGCTTTTTGAGTATATAAAGGTCTATTACGCGCAGGAATAACAACACTAACTCTAGGAGTATTATTGGACTGCTGAAATTTCAGACACCAGGTTGCATCAGATGTTCGACAGGAAAGAGGATATCCACCTAGCTCTCGGTTTCTCTGAGCTTCTATACCATGAAATGCAGTAAACTGACCCTTTGGCAAATGAGCATAGTCATGGTTTTGATGGACGCACATAATTACTTCACTGGCATCCACTACAGGATACTTCTTGATTAGAGCATTGTAAACCATCCACGTATCCCAGGCAGCACGTCCAATTGCAAATTCAGGTAACTGAGCAAATAAATGTCTAGGGTATGTAAAATAATCCATACCATAGGCTGTATTTAATACAGCTTCCTTATTTACTAATCTCCTTAATTCATTTTCCCAATTTTGTTGATTAAAGTCTATAAGAGTAGTGATGTTTATATTCCACCTTCTTCCTATAATCAAGAATTCTTCTAGCAATGTAGACACATACTTGACACTAGGAATAAAATCACTAACAAGCATGATGTCAGAATTAACATATGTCAAAATATCGTGGCTTGCTAGCTTGTGAGCTTGAGCAAACATATCACTGAGTAAAGGTGTTCCATACTCGTTGTGTTGAACATTAGGCACATGGCGTACACCTAATTCTTTAACAATATCTTCTGTACCTTCCTCTTCTCCAAAAATAATAATCTCTGGTTTTGGTTTGAGCAAAGTCCAGCTTTTAATTGCATTTGTTTGAATCACCCCAATGTGTTCTTTAAATGGTTTAGGTATAGCAAAAATTGTCATACCATTTTTTGCTGGTAGACTAGCTTGTCTGAGAGTTTCTTGGCTTTTGCTAGAAATCAGTAATAAGTTTCTGTTGGTACCTTCTGAAACAACTTGCCTAGTTTCTGATTTTGTTGGGGTTATAACTGAGTGTTGTTTTTGAGTGTGAATATTAGTTTCTTTTCCTAAATACCTTAATTTTTCCTGTGCTTCAGAAAAATCAGGCTCTGCTGCTAGAACTTTTGTTAATGCTTCTTCTGCTAAATCTAGTTTACCTAACTCCAAAGCAGATTTTGCTAAATACCAAGATGTACGCCAGTGAGTTCCAAGTTCATTAGCCTCAGCAAATTCAGCGATCGCTTCTGAATGTTTTCCTTGTTGTTGTAGCACTAACCCTGACCATAACCTTAAATACCCATTTTTC
Organism: Dapis brunnea BLCC-M229; assembly: GCF_050015995.1. Classification (NCBI taxonomy): domain Bacteria; kingdom Bacillati; phylum Cyanobacteriota; class Cyanophyceae; order Oscillatoriales; family Microcoleaceae; genus Dapis; species Dapis brunnea. The sequence goes on from NZ_JBNHEP010000180.1 coordinate 14,434, forward strand.
TGATAATAAGAACGATAATGAAAGATGCCACCTGCACCCTTACTGTAGAGTAATGGAGATGATTCGGCAATTTTTTTATCTGCATCTAAAAGTTCTTGAATATCTTGTGAAGTCATACTCACTAAGAATTGAGACTCTGTATTACCTATAGACTGAATAAACAAGTCTGCAGCATATAATTTCTGGGATTGATTAGCTTTTTTACCCCAGTTCTTTTTAGCCTTTGGCGATCGTATTAACTTTTGATAAAGTTTATGTGTTGCCTTAGCTGCATTTTCTCCTCCAAACATCTGCTCTGCGTATTTTCGAGCATTTTCCCCCAGTCTTTGCCGTTCTTCCGGGTGATGATATAAGTATTCAATTGCCTGCTTGTACTCTAACTCACTCTTGACAATCAGACCAGTGTAATTATCAACCACTGTTCGACTAGCTCCACCATAGGGAAAAATAACTGCAGGTATTCCTGCATACATAACTTCCTGTAATACTAGCTCAACAGTTGAATAGTTATCCTTGCAAAGAGGATAGCCAAAAACATCCATTACTTCAATTACAGAACGAATATCTTCTACATAACCTTGAAACTCAAATCTTTCTTTGACTTGTAAAGCTTCCACCTCTGTCTTTAATTTTGCACAAGCATCTCCTTTACCGCAAATAATAAACTTAATATTTGGAATATTAATTCCTGCACTCATTGGTACATAATTAGGGTGCATTTTCACGAATCCTACTGTACCGATGTAGCCAACATTAAAAGTATTGTGTGGTTTAGGAGAAAAATTAGCTAGTCGCGCAAAATCTGTTGCTCCATATATCATCCCAGTTTTTTCTAATCTGATTTTCTCTGGCAATTCTTGAAAAATCGTACTTTCGTGAGCATAGGGACTTGTAGCGAGAGCAAAATCAGCATAATCAATTAACTCCTTAGTAATAATTTGCGGTGGATAACATCCAGCTACATTGAACTTGATTAGTAGTCGCATTGGTGGAAGTCCAGAGCGTATAAACTCATAGATTTCTGGGCTATTCCAAAAATGCAAATGTACTATATCTGCATTGCCAATTTCCTGTAGAATTGCCTCGCGATTTAGCAGAGCTATTACATTTATACCAGCTTCTTCCGCTATTTTAATAGCAACTGGATCGGCAGAAAGTAGAGAAACAATACGTTGTTGATAATCTGAAAAGATTGATAAATATTTTGCTGTAGCTATTAGGGAACGAAAAGCTCCTCCAACAGAAGCTTGACGAATGATATGAAGAATTTTGATCATAATTTAGTAGTAGACATCTCCAGAAAAGAACGAACAGGGAACAGGAAACAGGAAACAGGGAACAGGGAACAGGAAACAGGGAACAGGGGGGAGTAATTGATAATTTATAGATCAGAATTGATTTGATTTTTCATTATAAAAGAGGGAACAGGGAACAGGAAACAGGGAACAGGGGGGAGTAATTGATAATTTATAGATCAGAATTGATTTGATTTTTCATTATAAAAGAGGGAACAGGGAACAGGAAACAGGGAACAGGGGGGAGTAATTGATAATTTATAGATCAGAATTGATTTAATTTTTCATTTTTGGAGAGATCTAGTGGTAAGCAAGTATTAATGAAGTCAGAAGTCAACCCACCCCTAACCCCTCCCAGGAGGGGAAGTAGGGGATTTGAGCAAGGCTCCAAAAATATTTCGCCTTAAAAGGCGGGGTTTTAGACCCATGTTATTTTGATAATAGGTAGTAGGGAAAAGAGCACACTGGAACTGGGATATGGGAGCCTTTTCTCAAACCTTTAGCAATAGAGAATCGAGAACACCGGAGTCGGGTATAGTTCTAATATCCTCACTATTTTAATATTACTCATAAATAACAAACTAAATTTACTCAAATTTAAAAATATTTTCAATTAAAAATTAGCTCATTAATTACCATTCATTTTTTATGAATTTACTGGTAGTTCTAGATACAATATAATCAAAATTTTTGATTGTAAACTTATTTTTTAAATTGTTGTAAAACGCAATATCCATCCCATTTTTTTGTTTAATAATGTCAATTAACTCTTGAGATACTTCTCGTTTATTTTTTCTATTTTTAGTTACTTTCTGTTTTGTATATGATTTATTTTTCCAACCCAAAATATTTTGTAAAACTTGTAAAAAATCATCAAAATTATCTTGTGTTCCCACTGCTAAAAAGTGATTACAAATATTTTGATAAGCTAAATCCATAGTTTCTTTTGCACTTCCTACCATTGAGCCTGCTATTTTCTTAACCTGTTCATTTCTAGGGCAATTTCTAGACAGTACAAAATCTTCTAAGCTGATATCTTTAGACAAAAATTCATTGTGTAGTCGATGAGCTGGTTCTTCACGAATAAAATAATACATGGAAATAATTCGATCGACTGGTTCTCGAATAAGAGTTATATAAATTGCTGGTTTAGCTAAATATTTATGAAGGCCGTATGGCATATGTCCTACATAACAATGAACCCTTTTGTTATCATACTCAGATATCTTTTGGGCTGCTTCAAGAGGAGTTTGGCTAACTTTAAGAAAGTGTACTTTTTCTTGAGAATATTGACTTAAAATCACAGAACGTAGAGTAGTCCCTGCTGTTTTTGGAATATGGGGAAATATCAATATTTTACTAGAAAGTTTTTGTTGGATATCAGATATATTCATAATTTTTGCACTCTTGAAAAATATAATAATTCTGCATTTTAGCTTATTAAAAGCTATATTTTTTCATTAGCTAAGGTAGAGTATAGCGTTTCTCAGGCTAATGAGGTACACCTATTTTTATATCTTTTCTATTCCCTATTCCCTGTTCCCTATTCCCTATTCCCTAAAACAAAGAAATTTTGTACCTTACCAGCATGGGAATTGCTATATTGTTTTAGGAGAAAGCAAAAATCTTTTAACTAGACTGAATTAATTAACTTTTTTTGAGCTAAAGCTTCAGCAAGTTTTTTATATACACCTATACCAATATCAGGTCTAAGTTGAATGGCTTTTTTGTAACAAGCAATTGCCTCGTTTAATTGACCTTCTTGTTGTAATGCTTCTCCGAGTAGATTGTAGACTCCATGAAATTTGGGGTTGAGTGTAATAACGTAACGGTAATTTTCTATTGCTTCTTGAAATTTTCCTTGCTTCATTAGTAAATTTCCTAGCTGATGATAGGCAATGAAATAGTCTGGAGAAATTTCAATTAAGCTCTTGTAAACTGTGATTGCTTCTTCAAAGCGACTTTGTTTAGTCAGAGCATTTCCCAATTTTTGGTAAGTTTTGGTGTAATTTGGGTTGATATCAATAGCATTTTTATATACTTTAATTGCTTTCTCGCAGAGATATTGTTTACTTGGAATATCAACTTCCCCCCATTCCATTTTTTTAATTAGAGCATTTCCCATACTATAATTAAATAAAAAATATTTTGGCTCTATGCTAATAGCATGATTATAATAACTTAGACTTAAGTCAATATTATTTTGTCTATCCAATTCTTGAGCAAGTACCCAATAAATCTCGGAACTATCGGGAAATCTTTTGATTGCATCTTGATAACTGTCTATATAATATTTTGAATTATTAGTAATAGCATAATTTTCTTCAATAACTTGTTTTAATTTTTTATATATATCAACTGATTCTGGTTGTATTTCCAATGCAGATTTATACATTAGAATAGCATCTTTATAATTTCTTTTTTGCGAAAAAATATCACCTAATTTTTGATATATTTCACAACTAAGAGGTTTTATTTTAAGTGCTTCACGATACCAGTAAATCCCTTCATCTAACTGTTCATCTTTAATAAAGATATCTCCAATTTCATCATAATACTTGAAACAATTAGGGTTATATTTTATAGCTAACTTATATACCGTTGTTAATTTGACATCCCACTGTGTTCTGGTTAAATTTACTTCTTCTATTTTTGCTAACGAACAATATAATTGTTTGTTTAATTCTAGAGCTTTTTTATACATACTAATAGCAATATCAAACTTATTTTGCTTCGTTAGGAAATTTCCTAGTTGCAAATAAGCTTCATAACTACTTGAATCAATTTCTGTGATACTTTGGTAGATAATTATTGCTTCATCAAATTTAGCTTTTTGAGCTAGCACATTAGCTAACTCTATACATAAATTAACATCTTGCTTGATTTCCAAAGCTGCATAATAAAGTTCTATATTTTGGGGATGCTTTTGAATAGCTTTTAAATAATAATTATACGCCAATTCTTGACTTCTTCTTACTTGCTGGTGTAGTGAGTTTGCTAACTTCTCTTCAATACTAGGTAAATCAAAATTTAGAAGTATAGCACAGCGATAAGCAGCTATTGCCTCATCCCAATCCTTCAACCTAACAAAAACATCTCCCAATTTATAATAACCCCAAGAAAAATCAGGATTCAACTCAACAGCCCGACGATAAGCAACAACTGCTTCTTCCCACTTATGTAATTTAACTAAAACATCTCCTAAATTATTATAAGACCAACAAAAATCAGACTTTAATTCTATCGATTTATCATAAGCAGCAACAGCATCTTCTAGCTCCTCTCTTTCCTGCAATAAATTACCTAATTTATGATGCACCTCCCATAATTCGGGTTGAATTTTAACGGCTTTTCTATAAACCTTTATTGCCTCTTCTTTCTCTCCTTTTTCTACCAAAGTATCACCTTGAAAATGGTAATCATCTGCCAAATTTGAGTCTACTTTAATTGTATCACCAGCAGCAACTTTTTCTAAATGCGACTTCCCTTGTGTAGCTAATATTTGCCCAAACTGCTCCGCTATTGTTAACTTCCCTCTAGCTTCTTGCTGCTGAAGCTTATTTTCTGCATCTGCCAAATACTGTTTTATCTCTTCCCAGTCAGGAGCTAACTTAATTGCTTTTTGGTAAGCAGCGATCGCTTCCTCCAATTCTCCCTTTTTCACGAAAACTTTTCCTAAGCAGAAAAAATTCTTTGCTTGCTTAACATTCATTTTTTGCACCCGATGATTTTATGAGTGTTTTAGGAATAAATCAATTTTTGGAATTTCCTGGTACCTCTTTACCTCAATTAGTATAATTCTTAAATGTACCCGATGGCCAGTAAAGGAGCATCCAAAATAATGTAGCCATGTAAAGGATGGCCACACTACAAGCTTTGTTTGGTTTGACATGAAGACAAACCTACGAGGTGATTAACTGTTGACTAAAAACAGATTTATACTAAATAGGAGGCTTGAAATACTAAATCGAATATTTTTTCATTCATTTTGCATAGGAACTTATTGACCTCCTGCTCCCTGTTCCCTGTTCCCTTTCTTAACAATGAATCAGGACTACTTTTTCATTCTTCTTGACTTTAATTATTTCTATAAGCAGGTACACAAAATTAATTACACATTTTTCCAAATTGAAACCTTTTTACTGCAAGGGTTCTAGAGAATTAGAGTAGGAAATCAATTCTGTGTAGGTGCTTAGTTTTTTCTATATAAAAAAATAGATTGTCCATGGGGTTCTTTTTCTGCTCTCCATTGGACCCCAGCCATATTCAATTCTTTTTGTGTAAATAAAGATTTTACAGGTACTAAACAATCTACGCCCAAAGCTTGCTGAATTAAATCTATAACGTCACCTCCGAAGATACGCACATGGTCTTTCTGCCCAAACTTTTTTGAACGTTCTTCATCAGACAAATATGGATTTAAGTTTTCAGTAGTAGTTCTTTGTTTTGAACTAACAGGAATTGTAAAAAGCATAGTCCCTCCTGGTTTTAAAATCCGATCAAAACCGCGTAAAACACCTTTGACAGAACAGAAAAGATGTTCAAGTACGTGGTTATGCAATATTAAATCCCATTGATCTGAAGGCATAGAGTATAAATCTTCACAAATATCCAAACGCCTAACTGTCTTTTTGGAATTTTTGTATTTTTCAGGAAACAAATCACAAACTTCATACTTTTCACCGTGACTTTCACTAAACAAGTTAATTAAACACTTTTCAGGAGCAAAATGTAGGATACAGTCGTTAGTACGAGGAATTCCCAGTTTCACCATAGTCATATAAATCACTCTAGTACGTTCTAGCGATCTACAACTCAAACACATATAATAAGGACGTCCAGTTAAATGTTTAAATGTTTGACCATTACAAATTGGGCAAGTTACTATGTTCATATTCAATTTCAATCACCTTATTCACATTTTATTTGGTAGCAATTAGAGATTATTTAGATAAATACTTCCGATCTATAGCTTTTCGGGAAAATCGTATTTGACTTCTTATGGCTTTAACATTTGAGATCATCAAACAACTTAAAATCATCGACATAAAGTTCATTAATAACTGCATCTAAGTCATCAACTAAGAAGGCAGAGACACTTGGTAAACTACCTTCTTTGACAAATCTATCATGAATTTTATATGCAGGTAAGTCAGCAGCATCATCATCATATTTTTTGAACAATGATGTAGCATTTACTTTTTTGCTAAAAAATTGATCGGCAACTTTCTTATCAAAAAGATGTTTTGCATTTTCATACAAATCATCAAGCAACCAAAGATGATTATACTTAACAGGAGCTAAATGTTCTTTCTGAGACCAAAAATGACAATCAAGGTTGTCATAATCTATTTTTGTTAAATACTCTGACAGAAATGCCCGGAAAGTTAATAAATGAGGTGAAATATCTATATTATCCTTGATAGAATTATACATATCAGACCTTTGTTGTTTGCCAAAATTCTGAATAAACTGATTTAGGTAGGCTGATACAACTCGTGAATATGGGTCTCTAATAATTGCTATTCTATTTTCAAATCTGTCTATTTCTTCTACAAGGTTTATTTTGTGGTATTTCACCATAAAACGATGAATTGTCTGACAATTGTTTAAATACTTTTTCATAGGAGACTTCGCAGCAAAAATTTTTTTAAAACTACTGCAAGCATTTTTTCTTATATAGGTGTAAACAAAATCAACACCATTTAATTTCAAGTGAAAATGATCGTAAGTTCTTTTTGGCATAGTAAGTTCTAATTAACTAATTTTATTTAGTGATTTTGAGCGACAAAACAAACTTTATTTGTTCAATAATTGAGATACTAGAAGATTCATAATGGTTGGTGTTGTTTCAGTAAAATAAGATGGAAAATATTTACTATTTGATACTTTGGGCATTTTGTTATATGTATACAGCTCATAAAAAAGTTCCTCATATCGCCTCGCTTGAATCATAAAGCTGAGATTTTTTTGTGCATATTTCCGGCAATTTTGAGACATATCTTTTCCGATCAAAGTCTTGTAAATACCTTCTGCTAAACCTTCTACATCTCCGATCTCAACAGTATAACCAGTAACTCCATCTTGAGCCATGTCAGGAATAGCTCCTGTTTTAAAACCGACTACTGGAGTTCCGCAGGAAATTGATTCTGCTGTAGTATTAGAAAAAGTTTCTTCCAAAGAAGGCACAATTACAACGTCAGCAGCGGAATATGCAACTGCAAGCTTTTGATTATCATTAATATAACCAATACTCTTATTGTCAAATTTAATCGCCTTATTAGCTGGTGTTTCATTACCTAAAAGCATCACAAATGGATTTAAGTCTTTGTATTTTTGCATCATTATTTCAAAAGCAGTAATTACCTCTTTATATCCTTTAACTGTACTAGAAAATGAAGGTACATAACCTATTATTTTTCTGTCAAGAGGCAATCCAAAAGCTTTGCGTGCTTCAAGCTTATTATGAGGTTTAAATACATCTGTTTCAATTGAATTAATTATCACCTCAATTCTACATTGATTGAAGTAAGGCACCCTTTTAATAATTTCTGCTGTATGTTTACTGATCGTGACAATAGTTATATTATCAAAATTGTAATAACGCCTTTTGGCATTCAATATCTTGCGAGGATAATCATCAAATGTATCAACAAGTTGGGGACAATTTCCACACTCATTTTGCCATTCGTTACAACCATGAAAATAATGACAACCTCCTGTAAGTGGGTGCATATCACGGATAGTCATTAATAATGGCTTACCTATCCTGCTTAATTGAGCAATATTTTCTATAGACAAGAAACGTGCTGCCCAATGTAAAGAAATCACATCAGCTTTTTCAACCATTGATGCGAGTTGCGTAGAAGTAAGAAATGGATGATTAAGACTAAAGATGGTAAATTCTGGTTTACTAAGTGAGGATTGTTGCAAGAGATTCCAAGCATTCCATGAATTTACATTTGGAGTAGGGTTATCTACAACTTTTACATTGGGATACTTTCGATGATTTCCACCTTTTGTATACATGGTAGGATTAATACTTGTGAACCTCAAGCCTTTATGCACTCGAAAAGCTGCATAACCAGCACCTTGTACTGTTGCAGAAGAAAACAATGCTGCATTTAATTTAGACTGAGTTACCTTGATAATTTCTTTTGCCAATGAAATAGATTGCTTTTTGTTTGAGAAAAATGATAGTCTTTCTTTGGCATATTTACTGTTATCAGCAAAGCATTCTCCCTTTTCAAAAAATTCTTGCAATGCTTTTCCTATAGCAATTCCGTCTCCATGGGGAACTATTTTCGCAAACTTGTTTTGGCCTCCTATAACCTCTGGTAAACCACCAGCATCACTACTAATAACTGGTAAACCAGCAGAAATTGCTTCTAAAATTGCTACTCCAAATGTTTCAGACTTCTTGAGTTTATCTTTAGAGTACGTTGAAGATTGTATGTATATATCGAAAGACTGGAAAAATTCTGGCTGTTTTGAGAAATCAACAAATGGAATTAGGGAAACCTGTGCAGCTAGATTTAATTTTTCAATTTCGGCGACTGTTTGTTTATAATAGTCTTCACCTTTACCATAAACAATTGTTAAATGTACATCTTTATAACAGTTATCTCTAAAGTACTTGAGTCCCTCTAACAAATAAAGATGACCTTTCCAATCTATCAATCTACCAATATTCAAAAGATTTAGTGTGCGGTCTTTCTTGAAATAATTGGATTCTTTCCTATAGGCAAAGAAGCGGTCGTGGACTGTATTGGGAATCACTGCAATCTTATTATTGGGAATTCCATGACTTTCTAATTCACTTCTTAGATAATTAGAAACTGTTGTAAAGAATGTATTTTCACGTTGGCAAAAATCTTCGAGTAAGTATTTTTTATACTCTGGTTTTTCACTGATTGAAAAAACATCAACGCCATGAGTCATGCTTATAGCTGGCACTGAAATACCAAGAGGCTCTATCCGTTGTCTGAGTTTCCATTCATTTACAGCAAAGTGCGCAATTATAACATCTGGATTAATCTTTTTAAAGATATACTTATATAATTCTACTCTTACTTCTTCTCGAAACCCTGCCCAATGAATATGTAAGCTTTTTTCATATGGTCTTTCTTGGGCTAGAAATTTATTGTCAAATAGTATGTAATTGTCAAATACAGTCTCTTTTTCTAGACGAGTCAGCAAATCGTAAATGAAAGTTTCAGAAGGCGTGGAAAAATTAAAAACGTAATGAAGAATTACTTTTCCATTAGTTTGTTTTTTCTTAGCCACTGCAGCATCAATAGACTCAATAATTTGGGAAAAATCACCATATCTTGTATTTATTCTGATGGATGATTTCGGGATAGATAGGAGGTCAGAAACTTCAATAAAAATCGGGAATAGGTTATTTGATTCTGTGTGGGATAGTCGAAAACCATCTCGGTATTTGAAACAGTAATCAATATATTTACCAAGACACCGAAGAAAAAATTCTTCCTGGGAGTATTTTTTAGCGATCGCCAGCATATTTGAGATTTTCTTTGGATCGAATCGAAGTTTATATATATCCTCCGCTTCTTGTGGATCTAGAAATTCAAATACTTCCCTAGTGCTTTCGATAATCTCAGAAAACATCAATTCTTTTCTCTTGGCATTACTACCAGAAGAAAGTCCGCCATGAGAGAAGTTAAACAAAAACTCTGTTACTAGGTCAAACTGTTCGCCATTTTGATATGCTTCCCGCTTCCATAGCATATCGCTGACAATTCGATATTTTTCAGAGTATTTGCCAATCCTGTTGTAACAATCTCGATGAACCAGAAAAGAAGCATGATTAATGTTAAGATGACCCAGGAAAATACCTTCATTCATTCCTGGTGTTACCCATTGACTATCGCCGTGATTGCAATAAGTGTATACAACTGACGAGCCTTTTTCTAGTGCCATTTTAACCGACAAACTGACAAAATCAGGAGCATACCAGTCATCAGAATTTAAAACGGTAATATAATTCCCACGAGCTAGCTCTAATCCCCTATTCATGGCATTATAAATTCCACCGTCTGGTTCAGAAACAAAATAATCAATTTTGTCGCTGTACTTGCTAATCAAATCTAGAGTAGGTCGATCACTACCCCCATCAATGACAATATACTCAATATTAGAATATTTTTGATTGATTACAGAATTAATGCAACGCTCAAAGGTAGTTGAGTTATTATAAACAGCAGTAATAATTGACACGAGAGGCTCTTCTGGAGTGCCACCTTTACTACCGCGAGATAATCTTAGCCCTCCTTCCGCCTGCCTTTTTCCTGTTAGATCTGGATAAGTATTATACTTTCCACACACTAAATTAGAAGTCTTCTGTAATGGCTTTATTTTTGGGGTATTGATGAAATCTTGATTGATATCTGGTACATCAATTTTTTCATCCGAATAGGATGCAACTGCCAGTTTACCATTATCCTGAGAAGTAGCAGATTGCTCGCACGATTCTACATCTTCTGGTTTTACATTGGAAGCGCTCGCTTTTTCTATTAGTTCCTCTTTCTCTAATTCCTCTTTCTCTAATTTCACCTTCTGTGGTAGTTGTGGATTTTTTTCCTCAATGGTCTTTTGGTTATCTGCGCTGAAATTAGGAGCGCGGAAGACCATAGCTTTTTCTGAGTTTCCTTTTTCATTAATTGTTACTCCAGTCAGATGGGATGAATTTAGAGTCCACAATTCTATTTCCAATTTAGATGGTTCATTGATCGCGACATTCGGGTAAACCCATGCTGTAGCACCCAGAATAGTACCACGAGTTTTATCATAAGCTCTTAATCCGCTTTCCTGAAAGTGTACTGTTTTAATATGATGACAAGGATTATAAACCTGAGCACCATGAACTGCAAATAAGTAAGCAATTTTATTATCACAGCCAGGTACTCCCAAGGGAATTCTCAAATCATTCTTGAAATATTCATTAAAATTATATTCCCCAAGCACAGCCCAAACATCTTGTGACCAATGAGGATTTTCATGCAGTATTTGCTTATTACTTTTTGTTTCATAACGACTCAGAGCCACAAACGCTTGAGGGTCAGCAGAAAATATTTCCCCGATCCGAGCAACTGATTCATCAAAATAGATATCAGTGTTAGCAAGTATTGAAATTCGACCGCGACACTTTTTCTCCGTTAATTCTACCCAATCAAGATAAGTCGCTCTGGAAGTTATTTTGACAATTTCAATCTTGGGATGTTCTAATTCTGGCCTATGATTATCATCTACCATCAAAACAATTTTTTCAATCTCAGGGCATTGTATATTTTTTTTCAGACAATAAATAAATTCATTTTGCCTTTCTAAGTCTTTTGCTTGGTAATAAGGAGTGAATAAGGTAATTTTCGGATATTTAGTAACTGCTTTTTGATGGGTAGGAATTTCTCCTTGGGAATCTTTTAAGCACTGTTGCAACTCCCCCAAAGCCTGCCCCAAAAGGAAGATAACCTCACCAGATTCACCAGAAAAAAGCACCGCCTGGCGATAATACTCCACTGCCTCTGACCATTGCCCCAATTTACCTAAAGCCTCAGCTAAACTCAAACAACACTCACCCCTATTGGAATTAATCTTCAAACTCTGGCGATAATATTCCACTGCCTCTGACCATTGCTGTTGCCCTGATTTAACTGCCCCCAAATAATAATAAGCTTCTGCTAGATGGGTATTCAATAGAGAGGTTGCATCTAATTTTTTATGTAGCTTTTCAGAAGTAGGGAGAGAATTTGAGGGAGACTGAATCGCCAATTCAAGGTAATCCTGTGCCTCTGACCATTTTCCTAACTTCACCAATGCTGCTCCCAAATTAAGACAAAACTCAGGCACATCAGTTTTCATATTAACCGCCTGACGTAAATAACCCACTGCTTCCTGAAACTGACCCTGTTGGTGCAACAGTGACCCCAACTTGTAAAGATACCATGGGGCTTGAGGATTTATGGCCACTGCCTGACGATATGCCTTAACCGCCTCTTCCGCATCTTCCAACTTAACTAAAACATCTCCCAATTTATAATAACCCCAAGGAAAATCAGGATTCAACTCAACAGCCCGACGATAAGCAACAACTGCTTCTTCCCAGTTTTCTAACTTAACTAAAACATCTCCCAAATTATTATAAGACCAAGAAAAATCAGGCTTTAATTCTATTGATTTATTATAAGCAGCAACAGCATCTTCTAGCTCCTCTCTTTCCTGCAATAAATTAGCTAATTTATGATGCAATTCCCATGATTCTGGTTGAATTTCAACGGCTTTTCTATAAACCTTTATTGCCTCTTCTTTCTCTCCCTTTTCTACCAAATCATCACCTTGAAAATGGTAATCATCTGCCAAATTTGAATCTACTTTAATTGTGTTACTAGCAGCAATTTTTTCTAAATCTGACTTCCTTTGTGTAGCTAATATTTTCCCCAATTTCCCTGCCATTCTTAACTTCTCAGTAGCTTCTTCCTGCTGTTCACCATTCGCTATTTTCTGCTGAAGCTGATTTTCTACATCTGCCAAATGCTGTTTTACCTCTTCCCAGTCGGGAGCTAACTTAATTGCTTTTTGGTAAGCAGCGATCGCTTCAGACCATTCTTCTTGTTTCGCTAAAACTTTTCCTAAACCGAAAAAATTTTTTGCTTGCTTAATATTTATTGTTTGTGGTTGTGTGGGTGGGGAAAAAAATGTTGAATTTTTTGACATCGTCTCTATTTTTTATTTCCTATTACTATCAAACAGTAACTTTAAACAAAATCCGGAAATCTTAATAAGAGAACAGAAAAATCAAATAAATTGAGGAGATATTAACGGTACTTTGATGTTTTTTATAGCGAAAATTCAAAACCCTTAAATTTATTTCAAGGGTTTTGAAGATGATTTTATTATTCTTGAATAAATCAATAACTTTTTTCGTACCAAATCAATGTTAAATCCAGAATAAATCCTGGTAATATCATGTCCGCTTGAATAGTTATATTTTGGTGAAAGGAAGGCAGAAGGTTTTTTGCCCATTTTGACCTTAATTTTATACACAAATGATGCTACCGGACATGATATAATATATTTTATCCTGAAGTTAATTTTCCTCATCTGCCAAAGATTTTTTTACTTCTTCCCAGTCGTGAGTTAACTTAATTGCTTTGCGGAAACAAGCGATCGCCTCTTCCCATTCTTATTTTTTTACTAACAGGACTTACGCAGAACCACCATATCTTGTAGGGGCGATTCGCGAATCGCCCCTACAGATGGTGTATGATTCGATCTTTTGCGTAAGTCCTGACTAAAACTTTTCCTAAGTTGAAAAAAATCTAAGAATTTTTTTGTACTATCTCTACCTCTTTAATTCTAATTTGCCTTGATAATATATTATTTAATTATATCGGATAATTTCTCTAGAGACTGCCTAGGTTTTTCCAATTTTTTAGTTTGAGTTTTCAGCCATTGAGCTGCTGCTTTTTTAAGTAGTACATAACTCATATTACTATGCCCGGAAAATTACAAATACAACTTAAATCATCCATATAAATTCCTATGCAAAATTAATTACACATCCTATAGATTTCCTGTTCCCTGTTCCCAGTTAAGTGTTCCCTCTCTCAACTAGGAAATTCCTAAAAGCACAACTACTTAATTAACTATTATATAATTACATATCTTTCATTGGACCCTGATATTTTCGTAATACTTCAATCAACTCTTGAATCCGGATAGGTTTACTTAAATAATCATTCATTCCGACATCAAAACATAACTTTCGATCGCTTTCCATGGCATTAGCAGTTACTGCAATAATATAAGGTATTTCTGCGGGTAAAATTGCTGATAAATTTTCATTGTTGCTGCCAAACCATCCATTTATGGCATTTGCATATCCATCAGGATAATATCATATTTCCGAAGTTTCAAAGCGTCTAAAACTTCTAAGCCATTTGCAGCAATATCTGCCAAATAACCTAATGTTTTTAAAATATTGATGGCAACTTTTTGGTTAACTCTATTATCTTCTGCTAATAAAATTTGCAAAGGTAGTTCCTCGGCTAATTTAGGAATTTCTATAGTTTTATCGTTCGGATTTTTTTTTGTTAACTTAATGGGTTGTTTCTGAAAAATACCCAACAATATTTGATAAAGTTGAGATGGTTTTATTGGCTTTTGTAATATTGCTACAAAATTTATTCGTGGTAGTAAATCTAAGGATTATAGACATTAAGTAAATATATATTATGTCTTTCAACTCTACTCCCTACTCCCTCCTCTCAAGAAGATTTAGTAATACTTTTGAGATTTGGTATAACATATATTAAATGGTATAATAAATTTAGGTTGGATTTAAGTAGGAGTTTTGTCAAAAAAACCCTACAATTGTATATTTTAGCTAACTGTTAATTTTAGTGGATATAATGGTTCTTTGCCGTTCAATTGCCAAATTCTAAATACTAATACAACAGCTACAGTTAACCACACACAAGAAGGAGCTAAAATTATTCCAGCTATAGGATTAGTTTGCCAGTAAAATATAGTAACTATTAAGGCAGATAACCAAGGACCGAAAATAACAACAGGAACAGCAGCACCTAATCTCCGTTCCACAGTAAAGATAGTATTCCAAGTATCTCCTAAAGCAAGATGTACTGCAAAAGCTATTAAAGGAAGCACTAAAAATTGTTGGTTCATTTGCTGCCAAATTAATAGAGAAGAAATTACTCGTAAAACTGCAATTGTCATCCAAACTATGGGAAAAGCTAAAGGTGGAGGTGCCCATTTTGGTCTGATAATACTATCATAAGTTTTGCTAGTACGGGTATTGTCTAATGGAGAAAAAATTCGCGAGCGAATACTCAATAATGTGAACAGTAATCCGGCAAATACTGTGCTTAACCAACTGGGAAAAGAAGAGTAATTATTAACTAAAATCACCAATTTTTCCATTCCCCAAAAAGCGATAATAATTATTCCTATTTGCAGGATAGTTCCTAATTTATAAATAGAAAGTGCCTTTAAATCTAGCTCTTTTGTAGAAACTATTTGTCTGTCTAGAGACTGGTTTTTATCTTCAGTTTTCACCCCCATCACTGTATTAACAATCTGTTCAACTGTTCCACCATCATTTGATTGAGTCATAATTAAAATACTCAGAAAATTATCAATTTATATCATGTCCGGTTGAATAGTTATAATTAAAGCTTGTAGTAGGGCTTTAGCCTGAGAAATTTGAGGGGCTAAAGCCCTACTACAAACAAAAACTTTTTTATCACTCATTATCCGGACATAATATTACATATTAACTTGAGTAGGGACGTTCCATGAAACATACCCACAAAAGTTTGATATAAAATCTGCTTGAAAAGTTGTCCGCAGCGACGATATGAAGCAACTTCGCACAACCCCTGAGATTGCTTCTTTCCACTCCGTTCCAGTCGCAATGACTATAATAACTAATCATCCGGATTTGATATGATATAGAATCCGGTTGAACAGTCGTCATTGCGACGGAAGGAAGCAATCTCAGGGATGCGCGGAGATTGCTTCCTTCCACTCCGTTCCAGTCGCAATGACGTAGGCTATAGTAATTATCCGGATTTTATATGAGAAAGAATTAATTAATTTCTGGAACTTAAACAGCAAAAATTAGTCCCCAGTCGAATATGATACTGGAGACCTATTCACGCCACTACATGAATTATAAATTTAACTTCTGACTTCTAACTTCTGACTTCTGACTTCCTTTTAACGTGGCCAAGAAATTCCAGCACTAGCAGCAAGATAACGAGCTACAGCACCAGCACCATAACGGTTAAGATGACTGGGGTCGAAGAAATATTTATTCTTTGCTAGTTGGGGTTGATATAAATTAAAATTCAGGAACTTAAAACCATTCTCTTGAGCGCGACGTTGCATCCATCCATGAAATTCTTCTTCAGCAGACCAACGTACAGAGTCTAAATAACTATCAGATAGAGGTAAATTAACAAAAACTAAAGGAATATTTCGAGATTTAGTAAAATTCATCACAGAATTTAAAGCTGTCGCCTGAGTACCCCCAAGATAAAAACCAGCATAGTCGCCATCGTAAATTCCTGCCACATAAGGTTTTCTCTGATAATAATAGGAAGGGTTAAACTGCTCATCTACTGACAAAAACCCATTAGCGTCAATAGCATCAGCAGCATTGGCGATCGCTACTGCTTGTACAGGTTGAGTAGAGTATTGGGTATTGGGGGTTGAGTTTGAGGAAGTTTGCCATAGGGGTTTATAGGAATATTTTGCATACTTAGTTGGTTTAATAGCGTTATAGTTAATCTCTATTGTCTCCCCCACCGATGTCTCCCAGGGAAAATTAGGAGTGGGTGAAAATACATTCAAAGGTTTGGGAAACTGATAACAGGTAGAAGCTAAGTTAGATTTCGCTTTAGGTAACTGGGGGCGAATGCCAGAAAGTAGTAGTCTTTTACCCTCAGAAGCAACAATTGAATTATAGGTTCGATCTACTCGCCCACTATTAAATGCTCGTACTCCATCTGCCCAAATAATTAATTTTGGCAGTTGCTTGGAGCTTAAAAGTTGTCGTAGTTGAAAGTCTACTACTTGAGCAGTAGCGCCATTAATACCAAAGTTAAATATGTTTAACCGAGGATAACCTTTAGCCATCAAATATTCTTGTAGTTGTTGGGGGGCAACCCCATATAAAGCACGGGAACTTCCGACAATTAAAACATCTGGCGCACCGACAGTGGCAATGTAAGACAGATAAAGTTCTAATTGGGTATCGAGAATATCACTATTAAAGGAAACAGGGTTAAACTGAGACGGAGCAGAAGCAGCTTGTTGTTGAGAATAAGCTAGGTTTCTCATATACTCAGCAACCTTTTTCTCAGCAAAAGCACGTCTGGGGTTTTCTGGCGGTACCGCTTGCATCCAAGCTACTGCCTGTACCCACTCTTGTGCTACTCTATCCCACTGTTGTTTAGTTCTAGCAGATTGAGCTAAATTTGCGGCTTTTGTAGCAAACCTAACTGCCTGACTAAAAGGGTCAATAGAAGCGCATTGAGTAGAATTGGAATTTTGAGAAACGAGAGAAATTTGGGGGTTATTTTCTTTGTCTAAAGTTAAATCGCAGTTATTAATTGAGATATGATTTTTCTCTAAAGTGGGAGATATTTTGTGTTGAAACTTTTGAGTGGGTATACATCCAACAGTTAGGGTAAGCAAAGTTATGGTTACTGTAAAACGTTGAAGTAAATTAGAATTACATTTACTACTGTTAATTTGATTTTTTATATTCTGTTGCCACCTATATTCAGGAGTGGCATCGGTTGAATGGATTTTAGTCACCTAGATTCCCCTCCACATCTATATATAATATTTGTGGTAGATTATAGTACCTTTCACTACAGACTAACCATTGGTTAGGAAGTCAGAGGTTAGAAGTCAAAAGTCATCTCTGACTTAGTTTTTCCTACAAAAATGCTCCGCAAACAGCATTTAGTAATCTCCGCCCCTTTTGCTTCGACTGCTATGGAACCCCTAAGTGTATCTTTTACATTGATTTTCCTTTCTACAACATTCGCGTTATAGCTGCCGCTAGGATCCGCCTTTCATGTCGCGAAGCGGAACGGAGTTCTATCCCTGAGAAAATATAAAATTTTTAGTTGAATAAAAAATCATGTATATGGGCAAGTTAATCGACCTAATTTTTATCATATCACAAAAATTCTGAGGATGCAACCGACAACTTACAGGGGAATTTTTTTCTGGAGCTTCACAAAATGAAAATGTTGGTGATTTTCCACTCAGGAGCGATGGATGGAAAGATTTGATGAGGGAAAAACAAGTATTTATGGGAGCTTCACAAGATGACAATATTTCTGGTGGAGCATTTTTCAATCTTTTTCCTGTATTGCCTCTATTCCACTGCCGACTCGTACCTCAAAAATTTAATCGCGGACAAATATACCAAATGACTTCTATATTGTTATTGTTTTAAGGAACTCAAAAATCAAAAGTCAAAATTTATCTAAATGGCGGAACGTAGTTTTATCGCTCACTTGCCAGACTATATATTCTTTAACTCCATTCCGAGTTCCCTAAAGTCCTAAAATTGTGTACCTCATCAACTCCGAAACTGCTGTAAGTCGGGGAGTCGCGCAGAAGTAATACAAAATCTGGTTATGGTTGTCAAAAGCTACTTTCTCAAATTGCTCTCTAACCGTTCTTAGAAACCTATGATTATCTATATAAATCTATGATTTTCTATAAATAACCTGTTCTATTCTTGCTTCAACCTGGCAACGTCGGCGTTATCCAGTCCACAAGCTGATACGGGCGAACTGCCCGCCATAGCTAAATTTAATGCTGCATTCAAGTCTCTATCACAACTAAAATTGCAGTGTTCGCAGTTGAAAACGCGCTCTGATAACAACAGAGACTCTTTTACAGTTCCACACCTACTACAGGTTTTAGAACTGGGAAACCATCTATCAACAATGATTAACTCAGAACCATATAATTTACACTTGTATTCTAGCTGTCTACGAAACTCGTAAAAACCCATATCAGCAACAGCCTTGGCTAACTTATGATTGGCCATCATTCCTGATATATTAAGGTCTTCTATTACTATTTGGCTGTGGTTTTTAGCCAAATAAGTGGTTAATTTATGTAATGTATCCTTTCTGATATTAGCTATTGTGTTGTGTAATTGAGCTATTTTGAGTTGTGCTTTCTTCCAATTAGACGAAAACTTAGTTTTATGTCGGTTTAAATATTGCAACCGAGAGAGCTTTGCTTCAAGCTTTCGGTAAGACTTCGCACCAACAAAAACTTCACCAGTTGATAATGTTGCTAAAGTTTTTACTCCTAAATCTACGCCAACTACATCGACTGACTTCTCAGTAATTTGAGGTATGGTTTCTACTTTAAAGCTTATAAACCAACGACCTGATGCCCTACTAATAGTTACAGACTTAGGAGTAACATTATCAGGAAGTATTTCGTATGTTTTAATCCACCCAATCCGGGGTAATTTTATACGGTTAAAACCTACTGATATCGAACCATCTAAAGTAAAACTATCATCTCTACCTTTTTTCTTGAATTTAGGTTGACCTGACACTTTGCTGAATCTTCGTTTCCAAGCGTCTGATAAATACCTCAAAGCATATTGAGGAGCGCACTTAGAAACTTCATAGTACCAATAGTTATTCGGTTTAACCATTGCTACTAAAAGTTTATGCAGATCGATTGCAGTAGGAAAAAATAGTTTACCATCAGGATTATTGGAATTGTGACTAAGGATATTTCTAGTTAACCATAATCCCCAATTCCAGGCGTGACGAGCTACACCTGCGTGTTTAGCCAGTAATGTTTTTTGCTGTTTATTTGGGTGTAATTCAGTTTTGAATCCAAGTAGCATAAACAGATAATCCCAGATTTTTATAGATAATACCAGATTTTAGCCAACAGTTACAAGCCCCTATACCTTCTGCCTTACCTTCATAATAAACCTTCTTACCTTCATAATAAACCTTCTGTCTAAACCTGATTTAGTACAATATCAAGTCTGGTAGCATCATTAGACATCTCCACAAAAGAGGGAATAGGTATGGAGGGGGAAATAATTGATAATTTCTGTAGGATAATTGATTTTATTTTTTATTTTTGGAGAAGTCTATTAGTATATAAAAGTCATAATGGAGAAAAGTCTTCTGCCTTCCTTCCACAACAGATTTAGAATGAAAAACCTATCTAACTTAAACTGCTAAAAATTTTTGGATTATCTCTTGAGTTAGGTCTGTGGTATTTCCTGACGCAACAATTCCTCCTTTTTGCATTGCATAATATCGGTCTGCTTTGCTTACAAAATGGAGATGTTGTTCTACCAAAAGAACAGAAATACCCCTACTTTCAATAATATTTCTGAGTGCAGTTTCTATCTCTAAAATGATAGAGGGTTGAATACCTTCTGTTGGTTCATCTAATAAAAGTAAATTTGGTTTACCCATCAAAGCACGAGCGATCGCTAGTTGTTGTTGTTGACCTCCACTCAAGTTTCCTCCCATTCTAAATAACATTGTTTTCAGAGTAGGAAATAACTCGAATATTTCTTCAGGTATTTCACTTTTTCCTTTTCTACCTTCTTTTCTTGCTTCTAAACCTAACAATAAATTTTCTTTTACTGTCAATCTAGGTATAATTTCTCTACCTTGGGGTACATAACCAATACCTAGACGAGCACGTTGGTCTGTTCTGAGGTTAGCGATCGCTTTACCCCATAAGTTAATTGTTCCTTTCCGTGGTTTTAGTAATCCCATTACTGTTTTTAATAATGTTGTTTTTCCGACTCCATTTCTACCAATTAAACATACCATTTCTCCTCGTTTTACACTTAAATCTACATCCCGCAGAATATGACTTTCTCCATAAAATACATTTAGATTAGATATTTGTAGGGTGGTATAATTAAGCTGATTTTTATCAGTTTTATCCTGGATATCAAAATTCATATAGCAATCCCCTGTATATTTGTGTATAAAAATCTTACTGCTTTTAGGGAACACTTAACTGGTGGGAATTTCAGTTTTTTTATCTACTTTTTGATTACCCGCAACCCATGCACGGATTGCTATAGTTTTTATTTTTGGTAGTGGTATACAAGTAGTGATATATTAAAAAAAGTCAAGTAGTCAAGGAAATACTATTTCTTTGAAACTAAGAATTTAAGATAATTTCTGTTAAGTGTTAAGTGTTAAGTGTTCCCTACCTCTACCCTAAATCACAATCATCAAAGGACTACCTTATTTTTTTTTATTTTTTATTTGAGTTTAAGGAAGAAGGAGGAAGAATAATTTAGTTATCTAGGCAGAAAAGGAGTAAATTTTGAAAAAAAAAGGGAACAATGATAGAAATAGCTGTCTAAAATGAATAGGAGCAACTCTTTTTAAAAAAGCGGTTAGGACTCAGCCAGATGATTTTTATAGTAGTTTTCATTAACATAGAATACAGAAATTTTGGCTTAAAGGCAGAAGAAGGCAAAAGGGAGACAGAGGGCAGAAGTTTTGTAGTCAACATTTTGGAAAACCGCTATAATCAGCGATTAAGGGGATTTCAACCCCGATAATACAATCCTGCCTATGCAGGGTAGCAGGTAATTTTAACCAGAGCCGCTGTCGCTAAAAGCTGAAGGCCGAAGTTCCGACCCAGGAGGCTAGCTGTTTGCGGAGCATTCCGGTACGGAAATGCTTTTAGCTGATAGCTAGTTAAACATCTCTGCTCAAGATGCACTTTTTTGTAGCATTCTTTTTTCAAAGTAGTATAATCCTGCTGAAAAGTCGTCATTGCAACGATATGAAATAATCTAGCGCCACCCCTGAAATTGCTTCCTTCAAGGAGTTCGAGTTGCTGCAGACCTACAATAACTAATTATATCATATCCATTTGTATTGTTTGTGTAAGTCGAAAAATATCTACCCCTCTTTTAAGTTCTTATTCCTTTCAAACCCACATTCCGCACTTCAATTTGTAGTATCAAGATTAGCATGAAAAGCAGTGGTTGGGTAAGTATTCATACTCTATAAATATCTCTATTTAACTTTCTCCTGAGTCAAATTTTCCGGAAAATTTTAAGCATAAATACTTGCTTAACTGTTGACTACTATGACTTTCTCCTAAATTCTGACTCCTGAATTCTGACTCCTGACTCCTAATTGAATATTACATTTTATCGTGCGGAATGTAGGTTCAAACCTTATTCCTTCTTCCTTCTTCCTTACTTCTACCAGAAGTTTCTCAACCTAAATAAACCTCTATAACTCTGGGATCATGCTGTACCTCATTCATATTTCCCTCACAAAGTACAGAACCTTGATGTAAAACAGTTACTTTTTTGGCTATTTGACGCACAAATTCCATATCATGTTCAATCACAATAATTGAATGACTAGCAGCCAAATTTAACAAAATAGAACCAATATTTTTTGTTTCTTCATCAGTCAAACCAGCTACAGGTTCATCTATTAACAATAACTCAGGAGATTGAGCAACTAACATCCCTATTTCTAAACGTTGTTTTTCACCATGAGATAAAAAAGCAGCCTTAATATCTGCTTTTCCAACTAAACCTATGGTTTCTAATAAACCAGCCACACTTCTAATCTCTGCTACAGGAACTTTACGAAATAAAGTAGCAATTACTCCTTTCTGGCGATTAATAACTAAATCTAAATTTTCTCTAACAGTTAAATTCAGATATACCCTTGGTGTTTGAAACTTACGCCCAATACCCATACAAGCTATCTTATCTTCAGGAATTTTAATTAAATTCTTACCTCTAAATAAAACTTTTCCTGTTGTTGGTTGAACTTTGCCAGTAATCACATCTAAAAAAGTAGTCTTTCCAGCTCCATTCGGACCTATAATAACTCGTAATTCACCAATATCCATCGTAAAATTGAGGTTATTCAGAGCCTTAAAATCATCAAAACTAACAGTTAAATTTTGAATTTCTAAAATTTTATCTACCACTTATTTTTCACCTCATATAAACCTAATTTTTATTTTTCTAGTTTTTCCAGTTTTTCTTTTTCTAGCTGAACTTCTGGATTTTCATCTATATTAGGATAGGTCATAAGTGGGTGAGAGTAACCAAGGAGCGATCGCAACTTCAACCAACCATATTCTTGCCACCAACCAACAATTCCATTAGGTAATATTGTCACAACTAATAAAAATAATGCTCCTTGAAAAAATAACCATATTTGGGGAAATTGTTCGCTTAAAAAAGTTCGTCCGAAATTAACTAATAACGTACCAATAATTGCACCGACTAAAGTTCCTCTACCCCCTACCCCTACCCAAATAACCATTTCAATTGAAAAAGCTACTTCCATATAACTAGGGGTAACAATGCCACTTTGAACTGTATATAACGCTCCAGAAATTCCAGCGATCGCCCCGGAAATAGCAAATACTAAAACTTTAAATTCGGTGGGATTATATCCAGAAAATCTGACCCTAGTTTCATCATCTCTAATAGCAATTAATAGACGACCAAATCTGCCACAGGTTAACCAACGACAAATTAAATAAATAACAATAACGCTAAAAATTGTTACTTCATAAAATATTAATTGTGATGGTTCTGAACCTGCTAAAATACCGAAAAAATTTTCCGTATCTGTTTTCAAACCATTTGTACCATTAATTAATTTTTGCTGACCGTTGAAGAAGTTAAAAAATACCAGTAAAGCTGCTTGAGTAAGAATAGAAAAGTAAACTCCTTTAATTCGATTTTTAAACACTAGATATCCGAGAATCGCTGCGGTCATAGCTGGAACAAATATAATTGCTAAAATTGTGATAGGAAAAGAGTGAAAAGGTTGCCAAAATAGAGGAAGTTTTTCTACACCATAAAGAGTAAAAAATTCTGGTAATTCTCCTTCTGGCAATTGTAATTTCAGGTGCATTGCTAAACCATAACCTCCTAGTGCAAAAAATATGCCATGACCCAAGCTTAATAAACCAGTATAACCCCAGATTAAATCTATACCTAAAGCCACAATTGCTAGGGAGAGAAAACGCCCTAATAATTTTAATCTAAACCCGGGTAAAGTTAATGGCATTACGATGGAAAATATTAAAGTTATTACTGCTATTATGCCGATTTTAGTTAATAATTTCTGATGTTTATTTTTAATCATAAAATTAAGGAATGGAAAATAGGGAGTAGTAGACTGACACAGCTAATTTAGTACAAAATTTCTAGTAGACTGTTTCATCTTATACCAATTTGAAAAAAGAATGTTACCAATAGTTTAGTCAACTAAAATAGTTGAAGTCAGATGCATATTTGTTCAAATAGATTGTTTGAGGGCAAAAAATGATAATAATAACTACTTCTACTGACTACTGACTACTGACTATTGACTACTAGAAACAGTATTAATATTTGTAGCAAACATTTATAAAATTGGTATTATACCAAATTCGATGATAGTAAGGAGATATTTATAAACACATAGGGAGTAGGAGGGAATTTTTGATGAATAAGAGTCGGATAATTGATTTTAGGAAGTACGGAGTAGGGGATAAAATTGATAAATAAGAGTCGGATAATTGATTTTATTTTTGATTATTGGAGATGTCTAATACTATTTCCCAAAAAGAATACTATATTTAATTAGGTGGGGAAGTGTGGGGACTGTGGGAGGTGTGGGGAGAGGTAAAAGTAGGAAGAATATATATTAACTGAACTTAAATTGTCACGGAGAGACTGGAAATCTTGGTAAATATTTAACTTTTGAAATATAGCTCAAGCACAGCATTACTTTTAGTAATTGGTATAATAGTCAGTAGCATTATTTTAGCTGAAACAGTTTACTATTTTGGCAGGCGATCACTCTTTTTGTCTTATACGCAGAAACCGGGTTTATCGACGAAATTTCGTGATTTAAAAAATAATCAAGCAAATAAACCGGGTTTATTATTTGGGTGCATAACTCCTGATAATTAATATTATTTGTTCAACGTTTGGAGGAACAAATTATTCCTACACAAGCACAACTCTTACAATGTTAGATCCTATCTTGTTGGGGAACAAAATTTTATTTACCAATTAACTTAATAATATTAGATGATAATAGTAAGAATACATTGATGTTAATTGGGAAAAATAGACCTCTTGCAAAAGTTGGTAGTCCTGCATAGTAATGGTGAATATGTATATTTTTTTTAATTTATTCCCACACTCCCCACACTTTCTCTACCATTACTATGCACCACCACCCAAAAGTTTTAATTAAATCAATTTAAGATATGAAATAAACTATTTTGTCCCCCTATTTCCTATTCCCTGTTCCCTGTTTCTTGACTTCTGCAAGAAGTCTAATATTGAGATTGAAATTCAACCTAAGGTCGAATGGAACCAATGAATAAAAAACATGATTTTAAAACTATGACTTATTAAGAGTTAAAAAGTTATGTTTTATCTCATCGAGATGATGATGAAGCTTTTTATGCTTATGTTGATAAAGTAAATGAAAGGAAAGATAGAGTAGTTTATCCACTTTTAAAATCATTAGAAGATTTGGATAAATATCCCGAAGTTATTGAAAAAATGCGTCAGTCTTCCCAGAAGAATTTTCCGAAAAATAATTGATTTATTGGTTTTAATTTTTCTCTTGGAATTATGGAGCGATCGCCCTGTTTCTTGTTTCTTTTATTATTCATCTCCTCTGGCTGGGTGCTTCAGAGAATGAATTTAATTATTGCTCTATACGCAATAGTAGGAAATTTTTATTATTCATCTCCTCTGGCTGGATGCTTCAGGAAATGAATCAGCTATTGCTCTATACGCAATAGTATTGGTCAGCTTTTTTTTCTGAATCAATCATTTTTTCTTAGCAGTTTGGCATTGGTATTTAGAGACTACTGTTAATTTTTAACTTTTAACTTTTAACTGTTAACTGTTAACTTTTGACTTTATAATTCCACTCCTCGACCTTTTTGCGGAAATAAACCTGCTGGTTTAAGTTGTAAAAAAACAATAATTAAAACAAATATCATTACTTTTGCCATAGAAGTAGTTGCAAAGAAATTGAATAAGTCAGTCAAAGGTTTGAGACTTTCCGTATTTCCCAAAATTAAAGCGATAGTTCCTGAACCAATCAAATAATTAGTAATGCCAATCCCCATTGCAGCAATAACAGTACCAAATAAATTCCCTACTCCACCAACTACAACCACCATAAAAGCATCTACTATATAACTTTGTCCTGTATTCGGACCGACTGAACCTAATAACGTAATTGCACAACCAGCAATTCCAGCCAATCCCGAACCCAAAGAAAATGTAATAGTATCAACCCGATCTGTTGGGATACCTAAACAAGCACTCATACTTCTATTTTGAGTAACAGCTTTAATTCTTAAACCCCAATTTGATTTATTCAAAAATAAGTAAATTCCTAGCAAACTTATAGCAGTTAAGATAATTATAAAAATCCGAGAATATGGTAATTGAAACTCACCAAGAGGTAATCCACCTTGTAACCAAACAGGGGCAGTAACATCAACATTTCTAGAACTAAACCAAGGTTTTGTTAAGGCAGGATTTGTCAATAAAAATCCCAAATTAGTAGCGATTGCTAAAGACAAGAAACAAATAATTACTATTGCTAAATTTTTGATTTTTTCCCAATCATAACGACGTTTTTTGAGGAAGTAAATACTGCCAAAATAGAAGATACAAAAAATTATGATGCCGATAGTTAATACCCCATTTACACTCCGAACAAATTGACGCAAAATCAGACTAACTCCCCAAGTTGCTAGTAGAGTTTCTAAAGGTCTGCCATAAAGAAAACGTATTACCCCTTTTTCTAAAATCAAACCAGCGATCGCTACGACTATAAAGGCAATAGGAATGGCGAAAAAAATATAAATATTAGAAATAGGTTTACCCATGCCATTACAAATATTTTGAACTACGAAAGTAGTATAAGCACCTAACATCATTAATTCACCATGAGCTAAGTTAATTACTCCCATTAATCCAAAAATAATGGCTAATCCTAGAGCGACAATTAATAAGACTGAACCAATACTTATACCGTTAAATATGGCGATTAATAATTCTTGCATTTTAATTAAGAGATTGTTTGTAAAGGAAATATAAAAAGGAGATAGGGAACAGGGAACAGGGAACAGGGAACAGGGAACAGGGAATAGGGAATAGGGAATAGGGAATAAGGAGGAAGAAATCAAGACAAATATTTGTCGCTTAAAAATCTAGGAATATATGTACTGAATACTTCTCTACCTACCAAATTTCAATCTCTTGAAGTATTACCGCTTTTAGATTTTAGTCACTCGCATGTTCTCTTAATACTTATTTTACAAACAGTCTCTAAGGTAAGGAAGAGGGAAGAAGGAAGAAGGAAGAGGGAAGAAAGGAAAAAAGGTTCAGGAAAATAATAATAGAGATAGGTCAGTTTTCGGATGAGATACAGCTACTTCTAGTACTTCTAATCAGAAATTTCCAGCTTTTCTTTTTTTCCATTCTTTTTGATAATTATTCCAGAATCAGGAAGAGAGAAGAAGGGAAATAATGATAAGAGATAGGTCAGTTATCGGATGAGACACAGCTACCTCTAAACATAAATTTCCAGCTTTCCTTTTTTCCATTCTTTTTGATAATTACTCCAGAATTAGGAAGAGAAAAGAAAGGAAATAATGATAGAGATAGGTCAGTTATCTGATAAAACTGAGCCACCTCTAGGCATAAATTTCCAACTTTTCTTTTTTCCATTCTTTTTGATAATTACTCCAGAATTAGGAAGAGAAAAGAAAGGAAATAATGATAGAGATAGGTCAGTTATCTGATAAAACTGAGCCACCTCTAGGCATAAATTTCCAACTTTTCTTTTTTCCATTCTTTTTGATAATTACTCCAGAATTAGGAATAAGGAAGAGGGAAGATACAAGAAAAAATTTAATAGTCAGAAGTTAGAATTAAAAAAATTTTTGGAGTCGATTAAGTAGAACATTTTACGAATTTTACCGAACGCTTAACTAAGAGTAAGGAACAAGGAAAATATATTAATATTCAACTTCACTTCACCATCTGGAAAAAGTGGTGTAATTAGTGAAGGATTTAAATCCATCAATAATTACACCACACAAAATCAGATATTTTATAGAAACATTAAACCTACATATTTATCCGTCACTCGTGCAAAATTCTACTCTAATTTCTGACGTAAGCATTTCTTGCGGAATGCTGCGCAAACAGCTATTAGCTATCAGCTAGCCTCCTGGGTCGTAACTACGTTAACAGCAACAAGACTCTCTCATATAGGACAGTGTTTAAATTAAAAACTAACTTTAAAGACAAGGGAGCCAACTTTTGTAGTAAGACAATTAATAAAGCTTTTATCCTAAATTAAAAGTAATAGCTGATAACTGATAACTGATAACTGTTAACTGACTTTATATTTACCACCTTTATTAGGGTCACTCCAGTCACAAGCAAACCCCTTAGTTGCTGGAACAAATTGATTCCAAGGTATAGGTTTAATCGCTCCTTCAGTAGACCAAACTATATTAAACAAACCATCATCACGAACTTGACCTATTCTCACAGTCTTAGAAATATGATGATTAGCATTCATAGTAACTAAACCTTCTGGAGCATCAAAAGTTTGTCCGATCGCCGCCATTCTTACTGCTTCTAAATCATCAGCAGAACCAGCTTTTTCCACTGCTTGTTTCCAAAGATAAACCATAATATAAGCAGCTTCCATCGGGTCATTTGTTACTCGGTCTGCACCATATTTTGCCTTAAAATTTGCCACCCATTTTTTATTAGCTTCTGTCTCAACAGTTTGGAAATAATTCCAAGCAGCATAATGACCTACAAGAAACTCCTTACCAATTTGTCTAACTTCTTCCTCAGCAATACTCACCGACATAACCGGATATTTTTCCGGAGTAATACCAGCACCCTTCAACTGTTTAAAAAAGGCAACATTACTATCACCATTAAGACTATTAAAAATAACTCCACCATTAGGTAAAGCCTGTTTAATCTTCGTAATAATCGGAGTAACTTCTGTATTTCCTAAAGGTAAATAATCTTCACCAACAGTAGTACCACCTTTAGCCTTTAACTGCTCCTTAATAATCGTATTTGCAGTACGAGGAAAAACATAATCAGAACCAACTAAGAAAAATTCCTTTCCCTTATTTTCTAACAACCAATCTACAGCAGGTTCAATTTGTTGATTAGGAGCAGCACCCGTATAAAAAATATTTTTCGAGCATTCTTGACCCTCATATTGCACCGGATACCAAAGCATATGATTCTTAGATTCAAAAACAGGCAAAACAGACTTCCTAGAAGCAGAAGTCCAACAACCAAAAACAGTAACTACCTGGTCTTGCTCAATAAGTTTATTTGCCTTTTCCGCAAAAGTAGGCCAGTCAGAAGCACCATCCTCTACAACCGCCTCTATTTGCTTACCTAATACACCACCAGCAGCATTTATTTCCTCAATAGCTAACTTTTCTGCTTCAACTACTGTAGTTTCACTAATTGCCATTGTGCCACTGAGGGAATGGAGAATACCCACTTTAATTGCGTTAGTCTCAGATGTAGTGTTATTAGCACCACCACAAGCTTTGAGAAAAATACTCGTACCTAGAGCAGCAGAACCATAAATTAAAAATTTCCGACGTTCTAATCTTTTACCCATGAAAAAAGCACTCTACTATAATTAATGTCAAACTTAACTTTACTACATTAAACATCTAGAGAAAAAGATATAGAGTTTTTTGTCAGAGTAGGCAACAGGTAATAAGGAAGATATTTTTAGGAAAAAGGTAGAAAAAATGTTAGTGACTTTTACTTATAATTCTATGCAATAGACATCTCCATAAAAGAGGGAACAGGGAATAGGGAATAGAGGTAAGAGTTGATAATTTATGGATAGTAATTAATTTTATTTTTTATTTTTTGACAAGCCTAATAGTTTAAATAAAATTATTTATTTTATCGAATAGATGCAAACGATGGAGACGTGGCGTTCTCTTCAGTCAAACTGGCGATCGCTCACTTGCCAGACGATATATTCTTTTACCCCATTCCGATTTCTAGGGGGGGGATAGAAATTGTCTTTTTTTCTCTAGGTAAGATTGTTGTCATTTTTGTCTCCTAGTAATTATTGCTAGTATTTGGTCGCCGGATGTAGCTATAGGAATTAAGGAAGTGAATGATTTTATTTATTCATTGGAAAAAGAAAATGCGATAATTTTTGATACGACAGAGATTTTAGCAAATGGGCAAGGAAAAGTTCGGCGAGAATATAGGATAAATTTGCTTCATATTAATAAGGCGGGATATGAGGCTTTGAATGAAAAATTAACGCCTCTTTTAAAAGAGTTATATATTTTGTTAAATTAGACAAAAAAACAAATATTTGTTATTCAAAAAGCAGCTTCAAGAATTGATAATTGATAATGCATAATTGATAATTACCTCTCCCTAAAAGGAAGAGGATTGAGACAAGGGAAGAAAATTTTTACTTTTTATTCTTAAAATAAGAGGCTTTCAACCTTAAATTAAGTAATTATTAATTGTCAATTTTCAACTATTAATTGGTAAAGTGATTACTATATTTCTATCGTTACTAACTACTAATTTTTCGTAAAAATGCTTTGTAGGAATATTTCATAAAGCAGGTTTAGCAATTATAAAAGTTAACTGAAATTAGTTGAGATTTTTTTGAGTGTAAGATAGTTGCTAAAATTATGGAAAAATGAGACTATCCCTATTTTCTCTGAGAGGAATTAAAAGAGTTTGTTTTTCTCTAGATCAAATCAGTCTTATTGTTTGATATGACTACTTTTTGGTAGTATTAATTTGACTTTAGGTTTGAGGAATTTTCGATTATGAATAAAAACAAAATAATAATTATCTTTTTATCAATAATTACATTAGTTTCACTATGGCTTAACTTTCTATTTTTTAACAGAAGCAGAAATTTTTATTTAAAATTAAATTCCCTGCAATTAAACCCACTTGCCATAAATTATTATCCCCTCGCTCCTAATCCTGAAGAAACTGGAAATTCCCAACAAAAGAATATAATTTTTTTTGGAGATTCTCGCGCTCGTGCTTGGAATTTACCTGAAGGTTTTGATGATTTTAATTTTATCGATAGAGGTATTTCTGGTCAAACTACAGGGCAAGTTTTAGGAAGATTAAATCGACATATTAAACCTTTGTATCCAGATATTGTCATAGTTCAAGTTGGTGTCAATGATTTATACAGAATACCTCTATTTCCTGAAAATAAAGAGACAATTATTTCTGAGTGTAAATCAAATATAAAAGAAATTGTGAGTCAGTCTCGTCAGCTTGGTGCTGTTGTGATTCTGACAACTATTTTTCCCCTTGCAGAAGTACCTCTTGAGAGAAAAATTTTTTGGTCGCCGGATATAGTAATTTCAGCAATTAAGGAAGTAAATGATTTTATTTATTCATTGGAAAACAAAGAAGTAATAATTTTTGATACAGGAGACATTTTAGTAAATCAACAAGGAAAAGTTAGGGAAGAATATAGTAGAGATTTTCTTCATCTTAATCGAGCAGGATATAAAACATTGAATGAAAAATTAATGCCTATTTTACAAGGGTTATAAAAATAATTTTTCATTTTATTGAATTTTGGGACGAAGTGGTAAAAAAGTTTCTCGGAGAGAAAGGAGCTAGAGCTAGTTATCCTGTAGTTTTTCTGATATCTTTAGGGATAGCTTATCTGTTATTTATCTCTATCGCCTTCACTTTTGGTTGATTATAACTCATTATCTATTTGTGAACCAGTTACATTACAAGGGAGATACAACCCTATTAAAACCCAAAATATT
Organism: Dapis brunnea BLCC-M229; assembly: GCF_050015995.1. Lineage (NCBI taxonomy): Bacteria > Bacillati > Cyanobacteriota > Cyanophyceae > Oscillatoriales > Microcoleaceae > Dapis > Dapis brunnea. Next base: position 46,179 of record NZ_JBNHEP010000180.1, read on the forward strand.
TTTCTGAAAGTTAACAAAAAAAATAAGACTGATCATAGTGAATAAGAAGAGGAAATACCAACAATAATTCTTTATCCACTAACAGGAACTTGGAATGTTACTTACAAATTTAAACAGGGAGGAAAACACATAGTTAGACTAAAAAAAAAAGATGTTGAGGATAAATAAATTACTCTCAAAAAGAAGACTATTAAGGTTATAAAAAATTGTTCCTAGTAGACCCAACTGTCATTGCGAGGAGATGAGAAAATATAATTCCCCGAAGTTACTAGAGATTGCTTCCCTTCGCTCGCAATGACGAGGTGGAAATGTAATTTTGCAATGACTATTTATATTAAGTATTAGTCTCAATTATCCCTTCTGCTTCTAGAGCGATCGCCTGCAATTTATCTAACATTTGTTGACTAGCAGACTGCCAGAAACCTCGTTGATTTGCTTCTAATAATCTTTCTGCCATATCTCGTAATGCCCAAGGATTTTTTGCTTGAATAAATGACTGTACATTTTCATCAAAAATATAAGCTTCTGCTACTCTTTGATACATAAAATCTGCTACACATTTAGCAGTTATAATTAAATACACATAATCAGTAGGTCGGGCAAATATATGTGTTTGTGAGATGAGTTGATAATTTTGAATATTTGCCCACCTTATTAGGTTTTTTTATTAAGTATTAGCCTCAATTATCCCTTCTGCTTCTAGAGCGATTGCCTGCAATTTATCTAACATTTGTTGACTAGCAGACTGCCAGAAACCTCGTTGATTTGCTTCTAATAATCTTTCTGCCATATCTCGTAATGCCCAAGGATTTTTTGCCTGAATAAATGATTGTACATTCTCATCAAAAATATAAGCTTCTGCTACTCCTTGATACATAAAATCTTCTACACATTTTGCCGTAGCATCATAGGCAAATAAATAATCTATTGTTGCTGCCATTTCAAAAGCTCCTTTATAACCATGACGCATTACTCCAGTTATCCATTTAGGATTAACAACTCGCGAACGATAAACCCTAGCAATTTGTTCTTTCAATTGTCTAACTTTAGGATTTTCTGGCATGGAATTATCGCCAAAATAAGTATGAGGATTTTTGCCAGTTAAAGCACGAACTGCTACAGTCATTCCACCTTGAAATTGATAATAATCATCGGAGTCTAATAAGTCATGTTCTCTATTGTCTTGATTATGCAAAACTATTTGCATTTGTTGGAGACGTTTGGAAAATGCTTCGGGAGAATTTATTGCCCTTGCTTCCTGACTATAACTATTATTAATTCCTGTATAAGCATAACTACTCCAATTAATATAAGCTCTGGCTAAATCTCGATCATCTTGCCAATTTTGAGATTCGATTAAACCTTGTAAACCTGCACCATAAGCTCCTGGTTTGGAACCGAATATTCTATATTGAGAACGTGCTTTTGCCTGAACTTCAGTCAACCCTAATTCTTGCCAATATTTGACTTCTTTTTTAACTTGAGCCGCTAAAGGATTTTCTGTTTCCGGTTCATCTAAATTAGCCACAGCAATAACAGCTTGGTCGAATAGATCGATAATATTAGGAAAAGCATCTCTAAAAAAACCAGAAATTCTTAAAGTTACATCTACACGAGGTCTTCCTAATATTGAAATTGGCAAAATTTCAAAGTCGATAACTCTTCGGGAGGGTCTATCCCAGACAGGTTTTACTCCTAATAAAGCAAGTGCTTCAGCAATATCATCTCCACCAGTTCGCATCGTAGAAGTTCCCCATATTGATAACCCTAAAGTTTGAGGATATTCGCCATTTTCTTGAGTGTATCTTTCGATTAAATTTTCTGCTGCTAATTGCCCTATTTTCCAAGCGGTTTCTGTGGGAATGGCGCGAATATCTACCGAGTAAAAATTCCGACCTGTGGGTAAAACATCTGGTCTACCTCTTGTCGGAGCGCCAGATGAACCACTGGGAATATATTTGCCATCTAATCCTATTAATAAATTGGTAATTTCTCGATCGGTTTTTTGCAGAGAAGGTAGAAGATTTTGGCGAATCCATTCTAATTCTTTATTTGTCTGTGGGAAGGGAGAGTTAATCAAATTTTGGTTAATTAAATTTTCGACTAAATTAGCTGCTTTTTCTTCAAGCAACTCAACAGCATCACCCAGGGTACGACAAAATTTTCCATCTATAATTAAACTCCCATTAATAATTGTAGAAAAATCGTCGGTGAGAGGATCAAAATCTAAGTTTAAGTCTTTAGCTAAAGCGCGAGTTAAACCTAAACGAGTAGTACTAGGATGACGAGCGATCGCTACGATTAAATCTCGTAGTTGTTGACCTTGAGGAGATTGACCGAATATATGTAAACCATCGCGAATTTGTGCTTCTTTTAATTCGCAAAGATAACCATCTACATTGGTGATTAATTTGGCAAATCTAGCATTTTCATCATTTTGAAATTTCTGCCTATTTTGCTCTGGGAGTGAGAGAAAGTCTGAGGATTTTTCGGAATTGGAAAATTCGGAAGTTACCTCTTCTGTTTCTG
>NZ_JBNHEP010000180.1:48807-114216 GCF_050015995.1 Dapis brunnea BLCC-M229
GAAAATTTCTGCCTATTTTGCTGAGGGAGTGAGAGGAAGTCTGAGGATTTTTCGGAATTGGAAAATTCGGAAGTTACCTCTTCTGTTTCTGTAGAAAATTTCTGCCTATTTTGCTGAGGGAGTGAGAGGAAGTCTGAGGATTTTTCGGCACTGTAAAACTCATAAGTTACATCTTCAAATTCTGAAAAATTAGTAGAATTAATCCGTACATCCGTGGCACAATCTGTGTTTTCTGAGTCTTCTTCTAAAAATGATAAGTCTTTATCTAAACCTTCTTTTTCTATGAGATTAACTATCCGTTCTCGAATGACAGATAATCGAGATGGGTCTAAACTTTGCGCCTCATAATATTCATCAATTAAAGTTTCTAACTCTTGCAAAGCTCCATAAATTTCCGCACGAGTCATAGGTGGAGTTAAATGATCGATAATTACAGCTTGAGACCTCCGTTTAGCTTGAGAACCCTCTCCTGGATCGTTAACAATAAAAGGATAAAAATGTGGCAAAGCACCGAGAGCTATTTCTGGAAAACATTCTTGAGATAAACCGACACTTTTACCAGGCAACCATTCTAAATTTCCATGTTTTCCCACATGAATAATTGCATCTATTTTAAATTTTTCTCTTAACCAATAATAGAAAGCTAAATAATTAGGAGTCGGTTCTAAATCTGGAGCATGATAATTTAAACTGGGGTCGATATCGTAACCCCGCGAAGGTTGAATACCTACAAAAATATTTCCTAGCTGAATGCCTGGAATGGGAAAATTATCTATTTCTTTTACCTCACTATCTTTCTCAAATCCTGAAAAATTACTAGAAACAGATGGTGGAATTATCATCGAATTAATCCCTACATCCATGGCAAAATCTGTGTCATTATCTTTCTCAAATTCTGAAAAATTACTAGAAACAGATGGCGGAATTATCGTCGAATTAATCCCTACATCTGTGGCAAAATCTGTGTCACTATCTTTCTGAAATTCTGAAAAATTACTAGAAACAGATTTGAAAAAAGATGGCGGAATTATCGTCGAATTAATCCCTACATCCGTGGCAAAATTCGTGTCTGCCCTCTTTCCCCACCTCTCAATAATTTTTTCTCGTACAACTTCTGGCAAACTAGAAAAATATGTTTCAAATTCTGCCAAGGATAAAGACTGGAAAATCGGACGTAATTCACGACTTTCCAAATCATTTGTTACTCCAGAAGTCAGACATTTAATTAACTCATCCCCCGTTGCTGGAATATTTTTCAAATAATAACCAGCTTGTTGTAAAGCTTGAAGAATTTCTACACAACTGGCAGGGGTATCTAACCCCACTCCATTAGCAATACGACCGTCACGATTAGGATAATTTGCTAATATTAATGCGATGCGACGTTGAGATGCTGGAGTTTGTCGTAACTTTATCCAATTAGCAGCCAATTCTGCCACAAATTCAATCCTATCTTGAACCGGAAAATAACTAATTACATCTGTTTCTAAATCGGAATTCCAAGTTTTAACCGCTTTAAAAGAAATTGCCCGACTAATAATATTTCCATCTACTTCCGGCAGTGCAATATTCATTGCCACATCCCGTGGCGAAAGACCTTGAAACTGACTTTCCCACTGCTCAAAATTACCACCACTAAAAATTACTTGTAAAACTGGAATGTCTAAATTTTTTCCCTGCCTTAGCAAAGGTGGGTTAGGAGATTTTTCCAGTGCAAATTCTCGATCGTTCACAACAGAGACAGCAAAACTGGTTGTGTTTAACAATAATTGAATTGTTTCAGCATTTTCAGGTTGAAAATATGCCAATATTTCTCTCTGTACTTCTACATCTCTAGGAGAAGAAACAAATACCGGCACAGGTTCTAAATTTTTTTCTATTAAAGCTTGGCAAAGAACATCTATAGGAGCAATATTTCCAGATAGATAATGAGCGCGATAGAACAATATTCCGACTTTTGCCTTTGTGCTTTGCTCTTCTTTTTGCCAAGGATAAATTCCGACTCGTGGCACTGATATAGGTGAGGCAAAATCATAATCTTTTCCCAGACAAATATTAGCGATAAACTTGAGACCATTAACAAAATTATCTACCCCACCTTCTATTAAATATTGCCAGAATTGATTAACTAGAGAAATTGAAACATTAGAATTACTAATTAAATCTGGATCTGGGCGGTCATCTCCAGGAATTACTATTACTTTTGCCCGTTCTTTTTCTACCACTTCTAGCAAGACTTCTAAACCATAAGACCAATAGGAGCGCCCCCCTAAAAGTCGAACAATAATTACTTTTGCCTTGGATAAAATATCATCAGCATAAGTATCAATAGTTAACTGCTGTTGTAAGTGAAGTAAATTAGCAACTCGCACTGGTGGAAAATCTGAAGGTAACTTATTAACTGCTGCTGCTAAAGTTTGAATATCTGTATCTGCCGCAGTTAAAAATATTATCGGTGCGGGAGTTTGTTCGATAAAAATTACCCCCTCTGCTTGAGGGTTCCAACCGCCAGGAGTAGCTGCTATTCGGTGCATATAATTTTATTGTTTAAAAATCCTAATAATTTTATCATAAGCTTACCTTTGAATCCATTAATATCTATATAGCAATCCTAAATAGGTTGCGGGTAATCAAAAAGTAGATAAAAAAACTGAAATCCCCACCTGTTCCCTTTTCCCTTTTCCCTAAAAGCAGTAAGTTTTTTATACACAAATATACAAGGGATTGCTATAGTTATCAATAAATGCTTTTACTCCCGGAATTTTTTCTATGATCGCTGTAGATTAAATGTAATAGCAATTAAATTATTTTTTAAATTAGAGGTAGAAATGATACAAGTAAATTTGACTCCTTGGAGAGTCTTCTCTATAGTATTATCAGCATTTGTTGCAATTATCAGTGGTATGAGTGGTTATCTATTGACAAAATTAAAACTATCTCAAATTCCATCAATACCAATGCAAGTTCAGGAAAGTCATTCTCTAATATCTTTAACAGGTAAAGTTATAGAAAAACCTTGGAGTAAAACTACTGAGTCTTGGATAGCAGGAGATAGTAACTATTATGTCTTAGATGTAGGAGATTTAGAAATAGAAAAACGTTCTGCTGAAGAAGGTGTGATTTTGCGTTTTTCTGAGGCGATCGCTTTTGAAACTTTTGCCGAATATGTTGGAGAAAAAGTGGAAATAAAGGGAGAATATGTTGATAGTAAACCATATCAACCAAAAAGTGCTTACGAGTCTTATCCAATGGGTATGGATGGTAGACCTCTACCTAGAGGAGCAGGATTTAAAGTGTATGAAATTAGGGTGTTAGATGAATAGATATTAGTTGTTTTGTCATAATGAAAAATTCACTACTTCTAGTCTTTTCCTTGCCAAAGTCGGAAAAATTTCTAGCTTTTCGACTCTACTATTTACCTGAGAGGGAAAAATTCACTACTTCTAGTCTTTTCCTTGCCAAATTCGGCAAAATTTCTATCTTTTCGACTCTACTATTTATCTGAGAGGGAAAAATTTGCCACCTTTAGTCTTCCACCTCCCCAAATTCGGAAAAATTTCTAGCTTTTCGACTCTACTATTTATCTGAGAGGGAAAAATTTGCCACCTTTAGTCTTTTCCCTAAAATTTCTATCTTTTCGACTCTACTATTTATCTGAGAGAGAAAAATTTGCCACCTCTAGTCTTTCCCCTCCCTAAAGTCGGAAAAATTTCTATCTTTCCCCCTCTACTATTTACTTGAGAGTTAAAAATTTGCCAACTCCAGTCTTTCCCCTAGCCAAAGTTGGAAAAATTTCTACTTTTCCCCTCTACTATTTATCTGAGAGTCAAAAATTTGCCTCCTTGACTTTTTTCTCTAGGAAGAAGTTAGAGAAAATTTCTATCTTTTCGACTCTAGTGTTTACCTGGGAGGGAAAAATTTGCCACCTCTAGTCTTTCCCCTAGCCAAAGTCGGAAAAATTTCTACCTTTCCCCTCTACTATTTATCTGAGAGTCAAAAATTTGCCAATTCTAGTCTTTCTCCTTGCCAAAGTCGGAAAAATTTCTATCTTTCCCCCTTGCCAAAGGTAGATAAAATTTCTATCTTTTACCTTCTAGTATTTATTTGAGAGTCAAAAATTTGCCACCTCTAGTCTTTCCCTTGCCAAAGTCGGAAAAATTTCTACCTTTTCCCCTCTAGTATTTATCTGAGAGTCAAAAATTTGCCTCTTCTCGTCTTTCTCTAGGAAAAAGTTAGAGAAAATTTCTACCTTTTCGACTCTACTATTTATCTGAGAGGGAAAAAATTTAGCACCTCTGCTCTTTCCTCTTGCCCAAGTCGGAAAAATTTCTATATTTCTCCCTCTACTATTTATCTGAGAGTCAAAAATTTGCCTTCTTGACTTCTTTCTCCAGGAAAAAGTTAGAGAAAATTTCTACCTTTTCAACTCTAGTGTTTATCTGAGAGAGAAAAATTTACGACCTCCATGCTTGTTCCTTATTTCTTTGAGCCAGAGATATTTGGTCTTGAAATCTTTCCCTGAAATGTTTTTTCCAAAGTTTCATTTCTGATATTTTCTGATTCCTTTCCCCACTTCCATAAACTTTCATAGAAAAAGAAAGATACTCCCGCAAAATTTCTCTTCCGCACTGCTTCTACTTGTTCTTCAATTGTTGTTATTGGAGTAGAATTATTTTTCAAACCAGTCAAAATTCCAATGGCAAAAGGAATATTATTTTTAGCTAATTTAACCTCTGTTCGTTCCAACTCATTAATAAAACGTTTAATATCTGGACGATAAACCTGTAAAACAATTTCATCAATCCATTTTTCTGTTTCCCAAGTCAACCAGTCTTGCAAATAAGCAGGTAAAGCAAAGTGCAAAGGATTAGGAGATACGGAAATAATACAGTCTGGTTTTATCGCTTTTATTTCTTCAGAAATCCGCTCCATAAAATTATTAATTTTATCTGCTCGCCAACGCACCCAAAAAGTTTCTTGATAATCATCAGAAGGGGATAAACTAGGAAGTTCTTTTTCATATAATTTAACTGTAAAATCGTCATAACCAAATTCGGCAGGTAAGCCAAAATGATCGTCCAATTGAATTCCATCTATATCGTATTTAGTCACAATTTCTATAACTAAATCTAAGATAAATTGTTGCACTTCTGGATGAAAAGGATTAAGCCAAACTCGCTGATATTTACCTTCCATTTTTATAGTAGTTCCATCCCGACGTTTGCTTAACCAATCAGGATGTAATCTTACTAATTCTGAATCTGCTGGTGCCATGAAACCAAATTCAAACCAAGGAATAATTGTTAAACCTTTTTCATGTGCTTCAGTAATAATTTCTTGTAAAAAGTCTCGCCCTTTTAAACCAGGTGTAGGGTCTAAAGATTTCCCAAATGTTTGTTGAGCTACTTGGCTAGGATAGAGAGTATAACCTCCTTGCCAAACAGTTGGATAGAGTGTGTTGAAGTTGAGATTTGCTAAACGATTTACTGCTGCTTTTGTAGCTGATTCAGAAAATAAAACATTGCTATCAATATTAGTTATCCAAACACCACGAATTTCTGTTTTTTGTGCGGTTTTGCTAATTTGGTTAGAGGCTAATACTAATGTAATTGTGGTGAAAATTGCAATTAGTGTTAGGGCGATGATTCGGTAAATTGATTTTGATTTAACCATGAAATTTTGAGATAGATTAAATTTGTTGATGTTTGAGCGATCGCTCACAACTATAAATTGATAATTGAGCTAAATATAAATAGCTAAAATTAAGGATTAGTATTTGATACTATACTTCTTTTTTACAGTTGTCAATTTCAAATAACAATTATAAATCTGGTTTAATATCGGATGATATAATAAAGATTAAAGCAATAGAGTCAAATTTATGGTCACTCAAAAAAACTCAAATAAATATCAAGAAGAAGAAAATGAGGATGAACAAGCTTATGAAAAGGATGACTTAATTTACGACCCAGAGAAAATTAATTTTATTACTAGAGAACCTACAATTGAACAGTTGGTGAGAAGAATAAATGAAAAAGTTCTTGATTTAGCTCCAGATTTTCAGCGTCATTCTGATATCTGGAAAGATGACGTTAAAAGTAGATTTATTGAATCTATTATTATTAGGATTCCTTTGCCACCTTTTTATATTGATGGTACTAATGAAGACAACTGGTTAGTAATAGATGGATTGCAAAGACTTTCAGCTTTAAAGCAGTTTATTATTAAAAGCGATAATAATTTACGGTTAACAGGTTTAGAATATCTTGGCAATGAACTTGATGGTAAAACATATCAAGAATTACCTCGTAAATATCAACGTCGTATTGAAGAAACTCAAGTTACTGTATATCTAATTGCACCAGGTACACCAGCTAAAGTTAAGTACAATATTTTTAAACGTATTAATACAGGAGGAGAGCGTTTAACTCCTCAAGAAATACGTCATGCTCTTAATCCTGGTAAAGTCCTAAAATTATTGTTAGATCTTTCTAAATCTCTAGAATTTACTAATGTTATTCAACTCGGTGAATCACGAATCAAACGAATGGAGGATCGGGAATTTATAGTAGGTGCTTTAGCAGTCATGCTCACATCTGATTCTTATAAAAATTATGCAAAGTATGGCAGAGAAGAATTTTTAAATAATGCTATGAAAAAAATTAATGATTTATCTGATTCGGATATTCAAAAACTTGAAAATAAGTTCAAAAATGCGATGATTGTTTGTCAAGAAATATTTGGCGACGAAGCTTTCCGTAAACCTAAGAAACAAAGAAAATTTCCAGTTAATAAAGCTTTGTTTGAAACCTGGTCATTTCATATTAGTCAGCTTAATACTAAAGAAACTAAAAAGCTTAAAGCTAGGAAGCAAGACTTAATAGATAAATTTGCTAAATATGTAGATAAAGATAAAGAATTTGCCAAGTCTATCTCTCAAGCTCAAGATAAGATAGAATATCGTTTTGAAACTCTTGAAAAAATTATCCAGGAAGTTCTAAATGATTAGTTCAGTACATCTAAAAAACTTTAAACCTTTTGCCAATCAGCTTTTATCATTTAAACCACTGACTTTGCTATCTGGTCTAAATAGCACAGGCAAATCTTCTATCTTACAAGCATTACTTTTAATGCGTCAATCTTATCAACAAGGACTATTAGAAAATCAAGGTTTAGCACTGAATGGTGAATTAGTTTCTATAGGCACTGCTCAAGATGCACTATTTGAAGGAGCAAAAGAGGATTTTATTAGTTTTGAAATTGTCTGGGAAAATGGCAATCAAGGAATCTGGAATTTCTCCTATGATCGGGAAAAAGATGTTCTAAATCTTGCCTCACCACTTGTGACTTCTGATATTTATAAATCCAGTCTTTTTAATAAAAAATTTCACTATCTACAAGCCGAACGTTTAGGTCCTCGTTTATTTTTAGAAATGTCAGATTTCCAAGTTCAACAACTAGAAAAATTAGGTACAAAAGGAGAATACGCAGCCCATTTTTTATTTGTCAATGAAAATCAAACTCTACCAAATCCTACCTTAAAACATCCACAAGAAGAATCTCTAATTTTAAGAGAGCAAGTTGAAGCTTGGATGGGAGAAATTAGTCCTGGTACACGTCTACAAATAAACCCTAAACAAGATATAGATTTAATCAGTCTTCAATATTATTATGGAGATAGTAATTCTTATCGTTCTACTAATGTTGGATTTGGAATTAGCTATACTTTACCAATTATTGTAGCCATTCTTTCATCCCCTCCAGACAGCTTAATTCTAATAGAAAACCCTGAAGCACATCTTCATCCAAAAGGTCAAGCAAAAATGGGAGAATTATTAGCTCTTGCTGCTATTTGTGGGGTACAAATTGTAGTTGAAACTCATAGCGACCATGTTTTAAATGGAATTAGACTAACAGTTTATAGAGGAAAAATTGACCCTGAAAAAGTTCAATTACACTATTTTGATCGCCGAAAACAGGGAACAGAATTTATTACTAAAGTAATATCCCCACGGATAGATCGGAACGGACGAATAGATAAATGGCCGGAAGGTTTTTTTGATGAGTGGGATAATAGTTTAGAAGCACTTTTGGAACCCAGGGAAGAATAAATATGGATTTAGAAATGGTGTTTAATGAACTTTCTCTAGAGACTCCTGTTGCTGATATTTCCACAGCGCGAAAATTAATGTCAGAGTTAATTAAAACTTTACGTCAAGCAAAAAGTTTAGGTGTAAAACCTATACTTCGGACTCACAATAATATTAACAATATCGAACTTGTTTGTGATTATCCTATAGCAAGTTGGCGCAACGACAAAATAGTAGATTTAGAGGAGCGTAGATTTTTCCGTAGTCTAACTCTAAAAGCTCCTTTTTGTGAGGATGCTCTCCAAGAAATTAAAGATAAATTTGATTTGTCTGAAGTTTGGCATCAAGGAAAATTAGCAGATGGTCTTCGTTTTGCTTTAATTAGTGATTCTCTTGCAGTTAGTTTCTTATCAAAATCCCAATGGGATACAGATTTTTTGGAACTTAAAGTAAGAGAATTAGACGAAAATGAACAGTTAACTGAATACTTGGAAAAAATTGTTCATGCTAGTCGAAGTAGTCATGTAAAACAACACACTGAATGGATTAAAAATCGCATCGAAAATAAATTATTTGATAGGCAAGTTGATGGAGAAATAATATGGAAAAGGAGACAAGAATTTTTTCCGAATTTAATCTTCTGTGAACAAGTAGAGCAACAGTTACAAAACCTCAACACTGGCAACCCAATCTTGCAACAAATAAAAAAACGATTATTGGAATTAGAAAAATACTGTCAAACTTGGCAAACAGGAATTTTTAATCCAAATCTTTTACCAAGCAAAACAACCCCAGAAAGTGACTCAAGAATTCAAAAGCTTAGAGAACAACTAACTATTAAATGTCCTGATGGTAAAAAACGTCTTTTTAGTTGGCATCTACGGATGACTCCTGGTGCTTGGTGACTTTATTTTTCTGAAGAGTTAGGACCTGGAACAATAGTCATTGGTTATATAAATCTTAAGCTAAAATAGTGACAAAATTTGCGATGTAGCAATCCTAAATCTGTAAACCAGTAGAACAAAAATTACAAAACCTCAATACTGGCAACCCAATTTTGCAACAAATAAAAAAACGATTATTGGAATTAGAAAAATACTGTCAAATTTGGCAAACAGGAACTTTTAATCTAAATCTTTTACCAAGCAAAACAACCCCAGAAAGTGACTCAAGAATTCAACAGTTTAGACAACAACTAACTATTAAATGTCCTGATGGTAAAAAACGTCTTTTTAGTTGGCATCTACCGATGAATCCTGGTGCTTGACGACTTTATTTTTCTGAAGACTTAGGACTTGGAAAAATAATCATTGGTTATATAAGTCTTAAGTTACTTAAGCTAAAATAGTGACAATATTTTTGATAGTCAAATTAATATAGATATGAGGTAAAATTCGTGAGCAAAAATTATAACTTTCTCATTCCCCAATTTTCTTACATTTGTGGCATTCTCACTATTATTACTCTGATAGTATGGCTCCTAAGAGGGTGGAAAATTCTCTCATTTTTACCGGGAGGAGTTCTTTTATTTCTAATTTTTATATCCATAACTACTGGTGTAATTAGTCTCTTACAAAGACCACGCTAACTCCAACTTTTGTACCGAAAAATTGACGTTTAAAGTAAGTATTCACCCATTAGCATTCTTCACAAAATGCAGAATGCTGCGCAAAGAGCTTTTGTAAAGAATCAAGCAATTCTAAGATTAGCTGATGACCAATTTTATTTCCTTTCTTTCGGAATGAGGAGCAAACATAACTTTTAATTCTCCCAATAAGACTAATTTCTTCTTTGCTGATAGCTGTTAGCCTAGCTCCTCTGCAAGAGGCTAGCTGACGGCTGAATGCTTACGCTTTAAAGCCTCTCTTTTCAAGGATAAAAAAATAACAAAAGTTTCTCTGAAGCAATCCTCTTCTTTTTAAGCAGAGGTAATTATTAATTGTTAATTATTGAATATATTTCCTAATACTCTTTTTCCCCTTCCATAACTTTGCTTTCTTTTGCCATTGCCTCCCCTACTGTTACATTTAATTGTGCCCCAATTAATACTACCAATGAACTAATATATAACCACAATAATAAAATAATAAAAGTACCAATAGCTCCATAAGTTCGGTTATAGTTGCCAAAATGTAAAACGTATAAACGAAATAAATTAGAAGCTCCTGCCCACATTAATGCTGCAATTATTGCACCAGGCATTATAGGTGTACCTTTCCTTCTAAGACTAGGACCAAAACGATAAACAAAAGCAAAAGCTGTTGATACTATTCCTAAAGTAATCGGCCATCTTAATTGACTCCAAGTTTCCAATAATTGTGACTTCAAAACACAATTATCAACAGGCTCTTCAAATAAACAACTAGCAACTTGATCCGGAGGGCAGTTAGGCAGAGTTTCTAATAAGCAACTTTGCCGAGCAATCATATCTACAATTAAGTCGCTAACTAATACTAAGCCAGAAGCAATAATTAATAGTATTAGAGTCCCAATAGTTAGCCCTAAAGAAACTAATTTTGCTTTCCAAAAAGGTCGTTTTTTCTCAATCGTAACTTGATGAATTTGATCGAGAGCTGCCATCGCAGAACTAAGTACACTAGAAAATATCCAAATCGAACCAATAAAACTGAAAGAGAATATTTCTTTGTTAGGAGAACTCTGAATTTCATCGACAGCCCAGCCAATTAAAAACTGCACTTGATTTGGCAGTATATCTATTAGTAAACCTCCCATTTTTAAAAGGGTTAAACTTAAATATTCAAATAGTCCAATTGCCGCGATTATTGTTAATAAAGCAGGAAATAAAGCGAGCATAGCATTATAAGCCATTTCTGCAGACAAACCTGGTAATCTTTGTTTTGCTGCACAAATAAATACTTCCTTAATAGTCTGGAAATTTAGGTGGAGAATGAACTCAAAAAAGCGAATTATTCGTCTTAGTATATGTTTAATTATCGACTTAAGTATTGCTAATAAAACTCTATACGCACCTTGAGCAATTGGAGTTAATAAATCTAAAAATCGCTGCCTATTTTCGCGATTTAAAACTTCCCGCAATGTTGCAGAATTAAAGTGACGTAAAAAATTCAGAAAGCTCATGGCTTTTAGCTAAAAAGTAATATATATAATTATTCCAGGAAAATTAATTGTATATTTTGTGCTTAACTTAAGTAAGTAGGCAAAATTATTTGGCCTCTACTGATAAAGTATACAAGTATATTTTTACGCTATTCCCTACTCCCTTGCAAATATTAAATTAATTTGGCACAGGTACTTAGTTATTGGTAGTAAAAAATCACTTATAAACTAACTAGAACGTAAACATTCAACTCTTAGCTATCAGTTATCAGCTAGCTAATAGCTGATGACTGTTTGGCAGCATTCCACAGGAAATGCTTACAATACAACTTAAAACTAACAATTCTGAATAGGCAATTTTTGGACTTTTTACCAAGATAAATTACTTTCTTTAAAGCAAAATCACAAAGTAACAGTCTAAAGTTATAACTAGGAATAAATATAGGGGCTTGAAACTCAGATAAAACTAATACCAAATCTGTTATTCAAAGCAGCTTTTTAGTAAACGCCCAAACTCTTTTTGTAAACGCTTTTTACAAAAATCAGAAAGCACTACAAGCTGTAAGCCGGATTTAGTATAAGATATTTATGGTTAAAAATTTTAGTCTTAGCAACGAAGGTATAATCAATTTGGTTGTTGGTAAAGTGTGGGACTCCTTAACCTGAAAAGTGTAACAATTATAGTTTGTATATCAAATATACAGACTTAGTTGAAGTAGACCATATTATAGCTAGGAGTTCAACTCTTGATAGAGACTCAAACGCAAATATTAATCTCGAAAAATATTCAACGACCGATAGCTTGTCGGAAAGTAAAGCCTGTGGAGATTCAAAACCTCTTAACAACAAGTCTGTTGAGGATTCTATGAAACAGGAAGTGAACATTAAACCTATTCAATTACCTTTATTTGAGTAAGTTTGAGTAAATTTCATCAAGCAGAAACATAACCCAATTAAATGGACACTCTATCATCTAAAATATGATATGACTCAGGATATAACCCCATGGTTAAATGAAATCAAAGCTCTTCAACAAAAAATAGTTGAACTACAAACAGAATTAAATGCAGCCCAAGATAGTGCTTCTCAGTGGCGTCAACTCTACAATACCGAAGCTCAACAACGAAGAAATGAAACTCAACAGAGTCAAGAAATTATTGATAACTTAAAGACCAAACTTCAGAAATTACAAAAGGGTTTTTCCTATGTTAAAGGCGATGGAGGTGAAACTTTAACAACTATTGAACAGCAAATCGAACATTTACAAACTTTGGCTGAATTTAAGGCCAAAATTATTGAGACGATCCAAGAACGCGATCGTGCTGTTGAACAAGTCCAAAAGTTAACTATAGCCCTTAAACAAGAGCAAACTAATCATGCAGATACTCGTAAAAGTTTAACAAATGCTTTAGCAGATGCAGTGGATATTCTGGCCAAAGCAAAAGTAACCAAACAAGAAAAATTGGAGAATATTCCCGATAGTCAGCCAAAAACAGAAACTAATAATCAAAATCAAAATCAAACTCAAATCCAACTACAGGAGAGAAAATCTCCCAATACTCCCCACTTACCAGGCAACGAAACACCATTACCTCGCTTGCCCAGTAGTAGAGATTAGGGAGAAAAGCCCAAAGTTGACATCTTCCCCGGACTAAAGGCACCGGCATTCTTACTGAGCCTAAACTCTTCGGTGGGTTGACGTTTCACCGGCTGCTGCTAGCTTGACGCTAGTCTTACCCTTGCCTCCGTGTCCGTTTATCGTCTCGGACTGCCCGCCCGCAACTAATTCAAACCACGTCGTTAATGGCGAATATCCATAAAATAATAACATATGTATTCAGAAAAAACAACTAAAAAGTCGCCCTAGAAGGGCGAGGCTTTAAACCCAATTTTTTGGTAAATTCAAAAATATTGTCCTTCTTACTTCTTTCCTCTTCCTTATTCTTTCCTTTAAAATCCCATAACTTCAGCAACTGCCTCTATACTCGGTTCTATACCTTGCTTAAACTGATTGTTGCTATGTTTAATTGCTACGTCTGGGTCTTTGAGACCATGACCAGTAAGTACACAAACTATCTTTGCTCCTGTGGGAACTTGGTCTTTAACTTTCAATAAACCAGCAACAGAAGCAGCACTAGCCGGTTCACAAAAAATTCCTTCATTAGAAGCCAATAAACGATAAGCTTCTAATATTTCCTCATCAGTAACAGCAGTAAAACTTCCCTGACTAGCTTGTTGAGCAGCTATAGCTTTTTCCCAACTGGCAGGGTTGCCAATCCTAATAGCACTGGCCACTGTCTCCGGCTGGGCTATAGGATTACCTTGGACAATAGGTGCTGCCCCTGCAGCCTGAAAGCCCATCATTTTTGGCAGGCGATCGCATTTTCCGGTTTTATGGTATTGACAAAAACCCATCCAATATGCTGTAATATTTCCGGCATTTCCCACAGGAATACACAACCAATCTGGGGCATCGCCTAAAGTATCCACTATCTCAAAAGCACCAGTTTTTTGACCTTCGAGACGATAGGGATTAACTGAGTTGACCAAAGTCACTGGATATTTATTGGCCACTTCTCGCACTATTTCTAAGGCTTGGTCAAAATTACCTTTAATTGCCAAAACTTGAGCCCCATATAACAAAGCTTGGGCTAACTTTCCTAAAGCAATATTACCATCAGGGATTAAAACAAAAGCTTGCATCCCACCTCGTCTAGCGTAAGCTGCAGCGGAAGCCGAGGTATTACCCGTACTGGCACAGATTACTGCTTTTGCACCTGCCTCTTTGGCCTTAGATATGGCTAAAGTCATGCCCCTATCTTTGAAACTACCCGTGGGGTTGAGGCCATCATATTTAACAAATACTTCTACCTGTCTGCCTACCTGATGGGCGATCGCTGGCACAGGAATCAGAGGAGTATTACCTTCTTGCAATGTTACCACAGGAGTTTTTTCTGTCACAGGTAGATAAGATTTATAAGCCTCGATCAAACCAGGCCAGCCTTGTAATTTTGACTGATAAGGGGGCAATGTTAAGGTCATCTTTAAGTTTTGAAGTTTTGAATTGTTTAATTTAACTAATATCCGGACTAAAGTCACGGGGATTCTAAGCTGACACTTCGCAACGGGATAAATCAGCCTTAGGACTTTTTTCTTGGCTGACCAGATCTATAATTCTCTGGGGAAGAGTCAAAGTACCCCTACACACTCAAACCTACTAACAATAGTTATAGGCATTGTGTTTACTCTATAAATATAGATTTGATGACAATTTATTGCTCTTTTACGATTTTCAATATATTTCACCAGTTGGGCATACTCTCCAAGCTACTATTATTTGCATTGATTAGGCAATGATCAAGACGGCTGAGTTACTTGACAGTAGTTTCGCCCCTACTAGCTTGCTTGACCATATAGTTAATACTTTTAATCGTAGCAATTTCATTTTTTGTACATTTTGGTATTATATCACAAAAAGTAATTACTTTAATTATTAATTAAAATCAGGTGGAATGAGAATTAAATAAAGTACAGAACTTTTTTTCATAACTCATACGGTATGGAACTTAGGCAATTTAACTTATGTAGATAATAAAATTCTCATTCCTGCTGATTTTTAGCCCCGGTTTAAAAACATTTTGCTCTCAAGCTTGTTTTTGATAAACTTTAAGTTTTTCTGAGGTTTTGCCTAAGCTATATTTAGCCTAAGCTATAATATAATCTTAATCGAACAAATATTAAGACAGCCAGAATAGTTAATATTGGTGGGTTACTACGGACAATTTCCATCTAGGATGAGCAACTGTCGTTCTTCGGGCCTTTTTATGTCGGCTACAGGCGAAACTAACCCCAAACAAGAATTTAATTTTGACTTAATCAAGGGTTTCTCAATAACTTTTTGGTCAATGGCTGGTTAAGGATAAACACTTAATCAAAGTTATAGTTAGAAACTATACTAAAACCTTACTTACTTAATCTTATAATTATTTATTATTGGTTAACTTACCCCAAGCCCTAATTTTGAATGTTAAGTATTGATTCAATAAGGTTAAATAGCTTAATTTGTTGTAATGTATCTTAAAGAAAAACAATTTAAGTGAGTATATATGGCTAGTAAATTAATGATTTCTGACAGCACATCTAGTTTGTCCAAAGCTTCTAGTTCTTTAAACGCTGGTCCAAGGGTAAATGGTTCAGGAAAATCAACCAATCAAACCCATTCCTTAGAAAAGATGAAGTCCTTGTATCAAACAGATCAACAAGTTAAGTTGCTTCATCTTGAGGCAGAAATAGAAACTCTCTTATTAGAATTACGAACTATTAGAGAACGAAACTTAGTCTCACAGGTTGAAAAATAAGTCAATCAAGAAAAATTGTGAATATGATTGTAGCTACACTTGAGCAACAAAAAAGAAGTAGCAAAAGCAACAAAATTAATTAATTTACCTGGATAGTGACAAGATTATGATATAAAAAGAAAGGTTTTGCTACATACAGCATTGTTTTGAACACAATTCACTAACATTTACTGAATGCTATTAGTTCCGAGCATTAGCTGTAAAAATTTTTCAGTGGTCAAAACCGCCAGCAAAATTTTGGGCTGGCGTTTTTTTTCGGAATTATAAATCTACTGCATAACCATCAAAAAAAACGGGGAATTTAAACAATTTATGACTGTATCAATTGCAGAATCTGCTCATGGAAATTCTAATTGTAAAAACGAGCAACTACAGCTAAAAGATATTGTGAAAACTCTACCTCGCGAAGTTTTCATTAAAGATAAATGGAAAACATGGACAATGGTGGCAACCAATATATTTATGGTTGTTTTAGGTTATTGGGGACTAACAATTACACCTTGGTTTTTATTACCCCTAGTCTGGGTTTTCACTGGCACTGCATTAACAGGGTTTTTTGTTATTGGCCATGACTGCGGTCATCGCTCCTTTGCTAACCGTCGCTGGGTCAACGATCTAGTTGGTCACTTAGCGTTTTTGCCCTTAATTTACCCATTTCATGGCTGGCGAATAGGCCATAATCATCACCACAAACATACGAATAAGATGGGCGAAGACAATGCTTGGCAACCATGGTATCCAGAAGATTTCGAGGTTGCTGGTAACTTTATGCAGACAGTGTATAGGGTTATGCGTGGCAGACTTTGGTGGTTAGCTTCTATTGCTCACTGGGCACTTGTGCATTTTGACTGGAGAAAATTTGAGGGTAAGGATAGGGAAGATGTAAAGTTTTCTGCATTGGTAGTTTTCGGGTTTAGCGCGATCGCCTTTCCTTTGTTAATAGCTACAGTTGGTCTGTGGGGTCTAATCAAGTTTTGGTTAATGCCCTGGTTAGTTTACCACTTTTGGATGAGTACATTTACGATTGTTCACCACACAGTACCAGAAATTCCCTTTACTCCTGCCGAAGAGTGGAATGAAGCAGAGGCTCAATTATTTGGTACAGTACATTGTGATTATCCCCGTTGGGTAGAGTTTCTTTGCCATGATATTAATGTGCATATTCCCCATCATGTCTCAACAGGAATTCCTTCATATAATTTGAGGCAAGCACATCAATTTTTGAAGGATAAATGGGGAGATAAACTTTATCAAACTAAGTTTTCTTGGTCTTTAATGAAAGAGATAACAGATAAGTGTCATTTATACGATCGGGAAAAGTTTTATCTAACTTTTAAAGAATATGATGCTCAGAAAGTTTCCCAATAATTTAAGTTAGGAAAGCGGTCAGCTATCAGCTATCAGCTATCAGCTATCAGCTTCTCAAGACTAAGTTTTACCTAAGTTTTAAAGAATATGATGCTCAGAAAGTTTCTCTGTAATTTAAGTTAGGAAAGCGGTCAGTTATTAGCTATTAGCTATCAGCTGCTCAAGGTTTTTAAGAGGGATTCAAACCCCATTAACACATACCACTAATTTTTCATTTATCAATTTTTATATAATCCGGCATTTTGACCGGATTTTTTTTATAGGGTATCTTGATACTCAACGGAAGCAAGATGCTCCTACTCATAAAAATAACCCTAAGCAAAATAAAATTAATTGATAATACAACTTTCATAAATTGATATAAAACTGTAAAAATACTGAAAAAAAAGTAATACAACTGAATCAAATTGTCAATATTGACATCAATTAACTCCTTGGATAGGATCGGATTAATTAATCAAGGAAAAAATTCAAAATTAAGGAATAATAACCTTGAGTTTTAATCCAGATTTATGTCGTAACGAAAGCGAAGTAGAAAGCAAACTAATTGTTAGTTATCTACTGCCGAAATTAGGATACACTATCGAACATTGGCATCAAGAAGTAACTTTAGGTAGTATCCGTTTAGACTTTTTATCATTTGCTGCCCAGAAGTTACCTTTTCGTTTAGATGGAGATTCTCCATTGAGTTTAGTTATGGAGGCAAAACATCCCAGAGAAAATTTAGACCGCCATCAACGAAAACTGAGGCGTTATTTAACAAGTATGAATGTAAAATATGGCTTGTTAACTAATGCTAAAGAAATTAGGATTTATCAAAGAGTAAAAAATAATATTGAGTTAATTTTTAGTTGTTATGGGCATGAAGTTGATGACAAAATAGAAGAAATTAAAAAATTAGTAGGTCGAGACTCTTTGCGTCAAAAAAGTAGTTCTAATAGACCAGAAACTCCGGTAGAAAAAGTAGGGGTAAGTCAGGCGATAGCTCCTCAATCTGAGACAAAAGAAATTGTTAGCAATACACCAGAAAATCAGCCGAAGTTAGTAAATATTGAAACAGATTATAATCAAATTAATCAAAGTAGGATAAATTCTATGAAAGTAATTGCTGTCTATCACAATAAAGGCGGAGTTGGAAAGACTACAACAGTGATTAATTTAGCTGCTGCCTTGAGTAAAAGAGGTTATCAAGTTTTAGTTATCGACTTAGATAGTCAGGCAAATACAACTTTTGCTACAGGTCTAATTAAATTTAATGATGAGCAATTTGATGATATAAAAGATTCAAATATTTATCATGTTTTGAGATATGATGAATCTTCTAGTATTCCAGAAGTAGCTAGAGTCTCTAGATTTAACGATCCTGAAGTTCATGTGATTCCTTCTCACATAAGTTTAATGCGAGCAGAAACTGAATTTAATAACCTTAGAAGTAGTTTAACTTCACTAATAAAAAAACTGAAACCAGTAGAAGGAAAATATGATGTTGTTCTTATTGATACGCCACCATCTTTCAATTTGTATGCGTTTATTCCTCTAGTTAGTGCTAACTATTTAATTATTCCTTCAGACTTAAAACCATTTGCCAATCAAGGTTTATCAAATGTTAAAAATTATCTTCACGAAGAGATTAATAGTTTTAGAAAAATGATGAATAAACCAGACATAGAAATATTAGGTGTACTGCCTTGTAAAATTAACCCTAATAATAGATTTGTAAAATATACATTACCAAAACAAATTCAAGCAGTTTCCCAGCGTTACGAGCTTAATGTCATGGAAACAGTTATATTTCAAAGAGAAGAACTTGCTAGATGTATTGATAAAACTCGCGAAGTTGGAGACTTGTTAATACCTGAACCTAGCTCTATATTTGACTATGCACCAGATTCCTCTTCTTGCCAAGAATTTGAGTCATTAGCAAACGAAGTATTAAATAAAATTGGACTACAATAATGTTATTATCTCCAGAATTTGTACTTGTCAAAGAAATTACTTCTAATGTGCCTCGTTCTGAATTTTCAGAGTCAGATTTAGAACAAGCTGCTCGGTTAATTTTAAAAGCTGAAGGTATAATTAAACCTCTAGTTGTGCGTACTATTGGTTGGGAATCTTACGAAGTAGTTGACGGACATTTTGAGTATTATGCAGCAGTTAGAGCAAAAGAAATAAATCCTCGTGATGGGGAAAGAATAGGAGCATTTATCATTGAAGGTGATAAGGCAAAGGTGTTAGAAGAACAGGTGGAAATGCTCAGAAATATTTCTCCTGTATCTGAAGAACTTACAATTCAAGAAGAAGGTACAATAAATTTAAATGATTTAGCTAAGTTGCTCGATAAAAAATTGCAACCAATAACAACAAAGTTAGATCGACTAAATACATCATCTCCTACTGATTCTCAATCTAAAAAAAATAATATCATAGAGGAAAAGCTGGAGAATATCGAAAGTAAAGTTGACCAGTTAGTACCCAAAACAAATATCGTAGAAATTGAGGAAATTCTGAACAACCAATTAGAAGTTATACGTCAAAAAATTAGTAGTCTATCTAAGCAAGAAGCTTTATCTCTATTAGCAAAAACTCAAACAGCTTTAAATAGACAACTAAAAGCTATCGATCGTGAATCTAATCAACTACAAAGAGTCAACTTATTAACAGTAGAAACAGAAGCGGAAATTAAACAAGCGCTCAAGCGAGTTTTTAACTCGACAACAGGGGGAACTGAGGCATGGAAAGCAATCAAATATTGGCGAAAACCAGGTAAAAAACTGACATGGGAAAATTTAGAAAAATCAGCAAAAAAAGGTCATCAAGATAAAATACAAAGATTTTCAGATGGTATTTACAAAAAATTAAAACAGATCGGCAATATACCTGATTAATTGTGAAAAAATAATTGTTAATTATTTATTAATCAGCTTTTCTTTTAATATCTGGCGATCGCATCCCCACCCCAAAAATACCAAATATCTGTAGGTTGAGTTGAGATAACGTAGCTTGCTTTCCGTAAGGGTAACCCAACTTCTACCAAGATTATATTTTGAATCGATCCTAACGATAAGTTGGGTTTCACTTCGTTCTACCCAACCTACTTTTTATCACCCTTTACCCACCCCCATCAAAAAAACTCTGACACTTTTCCCTCTGAGGACAAATATCACACAAATACTCTTTCTCCGTCCGTGGAGGTGGGTTAGGTTGAAACTCCTCCCATCTCAACCACTCCCGCATCTCCTCTAACTTACTAGGAACTAAACTCTCCACCACACTCTCCAACTTTTCCCATGAGTAATGATACTCTCCCAACTCAGGGAAAACCCAATAAACAACAGCATCAACAGGCACTTTTTTCTTTTGCTTCAGCAAAAAACTATAGAGAGCAACCCCTATTAACTGAGACGATACTTCTACAGTTTCATAAGTTTGATAATGAACCACACACAAGCGACGAGACTCAAAATCAAAAATTAAATTATTAACTTTTCCCGTCAACTTTTGAGTCTTACCATTTGGTATTTTAAAAGTATAATCTACTGGTATTTCTCCCGTAATTAATGTGCGGCGTAGTACAACACTTTCATGGCAGTAACGCCGATTTTTAACAATGATTTCAGATATATTAAAAATCAGCCTAGTTAATACTTGCCAAACTTGATACAATGCCGTTGCTAAACTAGCATCTTTTGTAATTATTGTTTCTAAATAAGGAAAGAAAATCAACTCATAAAATAATTGTTGTATTTGATTAGCGATCGCCTCTACCACCAACTCCTCAAATTGTCCTGCAAACAAAACTTGAATTCTAGATTCTTGCCGAATCATATTCATCAACTGATTAGCTAAATCAACAAAAGCATTATCAATTTCCTGAATATAATCCTTTGACAAAAACAGATACTCGCCTCCAAAACGCTGTTTCAAATAAAACAAACGGGGACAACTAAAAGCAACTTTAACATCATTAATACTAAATGGCGGAGATTGTAATTGAGGTTTATTACTTATTGGCATTGACAGACTATTTTGATTTTTCTGTTTTTTCAAGCAATTAACGTAACTATAGCTTTAAGCATTCAGCTCAAGTCAAAACTATTGGTTGTAAAGGATTTAAGTTTTTAATGTCCTAACACTTAGCAATTCTTATGAATTATCAGTTTGATCGACTCTAGATTAATTCTAATTAATCATTTAATCATCAATTAAACATTCCTTATTAAAGAAGCGGTCAGAACTCAGTAGGAGCATTTTTTTTGACGTTTACAAGGAGATTTTAACCCAAGCGAAAAAAAACTGTTAACATAGTTACGATCCAGGAGACTAGCTATTTGCGGAGCATTCCGTCAGGAAATGCTAAAAGCTGATAGCTAGTTAACCAGGAACAAAACAAACTAATTGTTCATCTAATTTTGATGTAGGAGCGATAATTTTTATTTTCTGTTCTCCCTCAAGCTCTTGAATTATTATATCAATTTTTGATTGTTCTAATTTGACAAATTGATGCAGTGTATTTTCAATTATGCTGTTCCGTTCCATAAAACTTTTTTTTCTAATTAAATTTAAGACAAAATCCTTAATTTCATCTAAATCTGGCTCATTTTGCTGTTCTTGAGTATCTACAGGAACAACTACAGACAAATCTTGTAATAAGCTACAGTTATTTAAAATTTGTGAATCACAAATTATCTCTTCTAACTCTTTTAGACCAATAATCTCACCTTCAATCACTAATTCATTA
The DNA here is from genome assembly GCF_050015995.1 of Dapis brunnea BLCC-M229. NCBI lineage: Bacteria > Bacillati > Cyanobacteriota > Cyanophyceae > Oscillatoriales > Microcoleaceae > Dapis > Dapis brunnea. Next base: position 70,440 of record NZ_JBNHEP010000180.1, read on the forward strand.
GCGAGGGCTGCATTCACCAAACTATGATATGCAGCCAAAAAATACACCGATTCCAAATTAGGTTTAATATGAATATTTTTTAACCTACCTTTAAAAATTTTTCTATATATTCTATTGCTAAGATTTTTAGCATTTCCCACCTCAGCAGCTCTCAGTAAATATAAAGTTTGACACAATTTTTTATCCACTACTTTCTGACAAGCATTCATAGTATTGTAAAAGCTATTCATATTTGGAGCTTCCGTCCAAACCAAACCAATAATTTGTTCTCGATCTTGTTGTTTATAACTCAAAGAATAGCTAGCGTACTTCCCACTTAATAATTTAGTTTTTACTTCCTGACATTGTAAAGCATTTAATACCTCTTGTAACATCCGAATCAATTCTGGTGCTGCCAAATCAGTAATCTTGGTAATTTTTTTCTGAGTCTTGTTGTACTTATCTTGCCAAATCAACTTAAAAGTTGCCAATTGTGTCTCTGGTATTAAATCTTGACTATTCTGTGTCTGATTCAATAATTTGATTTTGTACTGCTCATATTCCTTACGTCCCAACTCTAATATATTCCGAGGTAGAGTTTTTCCCCTGGGAAACTTCTGTTCTAATATTTCTTTTGATAAAGGAAATATAGCTGATTTAGGCTTTGGTTTTGCCAGGGAATGCAAAGGATTTAAACGAGCAGCTAATATAGCTTCACCCTGTTCTAAAGTAATTGGTTTTAAATGGAAATATCCCGCATTGACTCTAGCTTTATCTGCTGGTTGAATCAATGCAGCATTTTGTTTCCAGGTACTCGTAATAATACTAATAATTATCAGAAAATTTTGTGGATAGTGAGTATGAATACTAGAATTAACATTAAATAATGCTTGTAAATCTAAGGTTCCATTTAACAAGCGAGGAATATTATCAAGATTATCAAAACATAAAACAATAGGTTGAGATGCAGCCGAAATAACTCCCAAATTAGTCATAATTTTTTGGGCAGAATCTTCAGAATCTATGCTACTTTTAATGCCCAAAGATTTTAAATCACCTTCATCCAAATCATCCCCCCGTAACCACTCACAGGCAACAGCGCGATACTTAGGATCTAGTAAATGATAAAGGGCACTGAAAAAATCATTAGGATTATAAATCCCTGAAGGGTAAATTACCTTAAGATTTCTAATGAATACTCTTCTTTCACCAATAATTTTTTGGAGCAAACTACTATTTTGGAAAGCTAATAGACCTTTAAGCCATAGTAACAACTGAGAATCTGTTTTACCCTCCGGAGTCTTCATCAGACAGTCAACAGTTTGGCGCAAAATATGTCGCCAAATATAATCGCTATCAGGCCAAGGATCGATATAGACAAAAAAAGCTTTAGTGTTGAATAATTTTTTGATTCTCCCTAAAAGGTAACTTTTACCAGAACCAGAGTCACCCGTAAGTATCAAAGTACGGGGATGATGTTCCTGAGCAACCTGCTCCAGTAACGCTTCTATGTCAGTGATAATATTTTGATGGATAGAATCAACATTCAGGCTAGGATTTTGTTGCTCTTGCCAAAAATTAATGGTATAAAGAGTTACGGGATCGAAAGGATTAAGTTCTCTTTGAATAATCTGATCTATAGATGGCATACTATAAACTGGATAATATTTTGGGAAATGGATAGAGAATTACGATAGCAGATATAGCGCTACGCGCAAGTCAAAAGTTAAAAATCAAAAGTTAAAAGTAATCTCCCTCGTGAGTTTTTGGTGCCAAAATACTCTGCAAAGTAGATTTACCAATGTCCGCGCCCTAAATGGGTAGTGCTGGAAAACTTAGTAGAGAATTATGAAAAACAAACGTCCGCCAATATCTTGAGTGATACCTGCTTCAATTTGTTCTGGTGTGTAGGATCTTACCTCCTGTAGGGAACTTAATTCTATCTGGTCACTTCTTTCTAAACGATAGAGTGCTCGATCTAGTTCTGTTCGAGATAAAGGAGGTTGTAGCTTTTCTCGTAGATGAAAAATCGGTAAGTAGTTATCTGTACCTAGGTTATGGTCTAAATCTCGAATCACAGCTAAAATCTCAGAGTCAGTGGGTTTATTATCCGACACCCTCGAAGATATCTTTTTTTCCTGCTTAGGGTAGTCAGGAGAAATGTTTGTACGCATTAACTGGAGGTAATCACTTAACATTTTTAACGAAATTTCTTTTGCTGTACTGCGGGATGAATATTCTTGGCACAAAAATTGTTTTCCTTTTTCTGTTAGCCAAACTTCTTTGATTTTTTGAGCAACAATTTCAATCAAACCTTGGTCTATCAAATCTTTAATCACAGCTTGTCTATAGATAGCAGCTATACCAGTCTCCCCCGGAGCAATAGCACCCCTAGCAGTTGCCTTGAGCAATTTCAATTCTTCCTCAGTCAGTGAACTGGCAGCTTTTTTACTATCTAGGAGTAATTTTCCCCGGGGTGCTATATTAATTTTTGTAACCTCCTTTGTGAATTTTACGAACCCTCGATCGCAAAGTCGGTAACAGATTTCATCCCGTTCAGAAACCTTCATTTCTGGCTCTGGCTGGATTTTACTAATAGACACTTGATAGTTTTTGTAGCCTAATAATTTTAAAAGAAACTTAAGATATTTAATATTCATGTGATCGTCCGTTCCCTACTTGCAAAAATCAGCCAATTAATATTATTATTAATCAAATAGGTAAACCTTGACTATTTTGTGTAAAAAAGTTACAAAATAACTTCAGGCAATTTAATTTAATGGAGTTATGCGATCGCACCCTGACATGGCCAGAAAAAAATCTGCCATCAACCCACTCAGATCAAAACGATTGAGTCTGAATTCTATTCCTAAAGCTTTCTTCCAGGTAATGCCTAATCAAGTTGTAGGATTAGAGCATTAAACCCTGATTTGAATGCAAGTATGAATTTGAGAGATGCGGTAGGCTTGACCATTGATGCCTGTGGAATTCCTGCTGCCGACTAGGGGAGTCGTCGGATTGGCGACGTATCCGGTAGAAGCAGGTAAACATTGAAATGTCATAACCAGTGACCTTTTATGTCAGTTTGATCGAGCAGCAATAACTTCAACATAAGTTAGTAAGTGTTTACCTAATTCATAGCAAACAGTCAATTGCTACTAAGATTATAATTTGGTAAGTCTATGATCATAAAAAATCTGTAAGTGGGAAACTAGCCAGTTTTAAAGGCTGGAGAGAAAAGACAAGGACGGGTTTTAACCCATAGTCAAATGTGTTATAATCAAGGCACAAAGACACAGTTACCTCTGAATCATGGTGAGAGCATCGTTAATCTAATGGAGTTTTCAGTTAAATGGTAGTTAACCGAAAAGGTGGCTCGGTGTATAATTACCCTCTGTTCCCAACCGTTAGACAGCACGTTGTACCTCAGAACAAGTGAATCATACTTACAAGTAGCCTCAATGGTCTTTTGACTTGAGAGAATAGTGGCAATTGACACCGCCTAGTGAGCTGAATAGTTTATACGTATAATGGCAATTTGGCCGTTTTGCCTGGGGGCAGACTTCATAAACGAGTAATTTGGAAATCGTGGTGTTAAACCGATTTACAGCTCATCTGAAGACTTTACGGGTTAAAACCGTGTGAAGTCTCAAAGCTAACAATAGTAAGTATGCTAAAGTAGACTTATAGAAATACAATCTGGGTAAGAGAAAAAATTAGACTAAAGCATGGTAAAAACCAACAAGTTCAAATGTAACGCTGGCGAGCGTACTGATGTATAAGCTTCTAGCCTAAGAATTAATCATTATTTCCCAGATTATGTGACCATAAATCTGTTAGGCAGCACTAGGCAGTTTACTAACTCTCACCCTAGCCTGTTTTGTCAAACTGGGATGAAATTAGAATGTTTCCAATACTTGGAATACCAAAAAATATTGAATTTCTCCAAAGTGATAAAAAGGACTAACAAATTAGCTGTAATTGGGTTCCTACTCCCTATTAAGAGTTCTGAACAATACCTTTATTTGATTTTAGGAACCAAGGAAAGTTGTAAGCGAATGGTTTCATCAAAGCCAAAAGATCGACAAGAAGAGTTACCAACACAACCAGTAAGTTTGGAGTTAATTCCCATATCCAAAATTACTATGCCAGAGTCTCAGGAGGGAGATATTTCTCCTGAAAGACATGAAGCTCTATTTAAGAGCCTTGTAGATCTAGGTAGTAACTTGATTCCACGATGAAACAGTTAACTCAACCACCTATACCTAAAACACTAAGCTTCGATCATCTACTGCAACAACTTAAGGTATCATTTGATCAAAAGGTAGATTCTCTCACCCAAAAAATCGATCAATCAATAAAAATGAGGAGGTTCTAAAAAAACAAGTAAAATCTTTGCAAGAGGAAAGCATTGATATCGATCAAATTGAGCAGCTCAAAAATTTGATTACAAGCCTAGAAAATTCAGTTAACAATAAGGTAGAAACATTGGTAAGAAAAATCGGAAATTCAACAACTAACAAGACAACATCTAGTTTTTTATCAGGAGTGAACGTGGGATTACTATTAGAACAGCTTGACGATCTCGATAAACAAATAGAGAAAAAACTGGCAGGAATGGTCAAAACAATGCAAGATATTGAAGATGACCTCAAAACTCAAGTATCAGCAGTTCGACGTCAATTACAGGCCCTTTCAGAACTTGATTCTCCAACTGAAGTAGAAGCTAAAACTAATACACCAAACAAGACAACAACTAAGAGCAAGCCAAGTTCTACAACGTCTAGGTCTAAGGCAACGACCACAAAAGCAACTACGACTAGAAAGACTAAAGCTAACTCAGCACCTCAAGTAGAATCAGAGGTTCCCATTGATGACTACGATACCAAATCACTCAGACAACTTAAGAAAATTGCTCAAGAGCGGAAATTGCGTGGTTATGCGCGGATGAAACGTCCTGAAATTCTCAAGGCACTTCGGGAAGCTGATGCTGCTAGTTAGGGTTAAGTGCTGTTTGCAGAAGCGTTGCAAAGCAAAGTCAAATGATTGGACAAACCTAGACAAGTATTAACAAAAACCGATCGTTGGCTAAATTTGTTTAAAGCTAAAACCAAGCTAACAGAAAAAAATAGTAGGTAAAGTTCCCAGCAATTTTAAGCCTGGGTCAAGTATATAGGAAATTAGTCTCCAAAACTGCAAATATCATTTTGGGTAAATTTGGATAAGTTCAATAGAACGGTAATTACCTATCTAATAAGTCAAGAGTTACTTACTCATCACAAATCGGGTAATTAACTTTTGACTTTGAACTGTAGAAAGTTCGAGTATAAATATACTTGATCTAGACCATATTTTCAGACCGTTTTGCCAAGCTTAACATCTTGGCGATCGCAGACGTAAAATTTTTTTAAGGCCTGGTCAAAGTTTTGGTTGGCAACAAAAGTTGACAGCAGAACAAAATAATTTTTTGATACTCTTAGTGTTCTTAACTATCTGGATTATAAATTTTTTGTGTTAAGGAATGATAATTTTATTATCTCCAAATGTCTGGATAATTAGTGATGAAATAATCTATTTTCTTGCTTGAATAGCAAATCTTGCTATGATCTCTACTCTGGTTTTAGTCAATAAAAATTGGCCTGTATTATTGCCAAGCCAATGTCAAGTAATCATTATTTTTTAGGGCGATTTATATTGATAGAGTAAAGTGGCGATCTCTCAAAATTTATACTTACTTATTGTCAACTCAAGTAGCTGGGTTTCTAACTTTATCAGCATAGTCTTGAGGACGAATTTTCCTAAAGCTTTGCAAAGTTAATTGTCGTAAACTTAGGGGTAGATAAGATAGTATTAAACCAAATCTAGTTTTTAATGAAGTTCCTAATATTTGGCTTGACTCTTGTAATAATTCTCTGCCTTTGTTACTATCACCTTTCTCAATTAATCTAATTCCTAATATTTGTTTTGTATTTGCTAACTTAACTAAACGTAATTTTTCCAATTCTCGATCCTCAAACTGATAGGTATTCATACAAAAAATCTTAGCTGACAAAAAATGAATATCCTGTTTTAAGCTAGTTTGACGATTATGAAAACGATATTCCATAAGATATTCTGGAATAAAATATCCTACCTTACCTGCTACAGCTAACCTAACTAGCAAATCAAAATCTTCACATCCATCTGCTTGTGGACGCATATAATCAACTTCTTGTAAACAGGATCGACGAAACAAAGTTGAACCTACCTGTAAACTTTGGTATTGAAAGGTTTCTTGAACCAAATTAGGAATAATTCCTTCCTTTAATTTATCTTTTCCCCACTTAGCTGCATTCTCTTTAGTGGCAGTTTCTTCCCTTTCGCTTTTTTCATTAATAACCCAATGACTTGTACAGACAAAATCTACATTTGGCATCCGATCTAATACTGCGACTGTTTTTTCTAAAAATTCAGGAGTGAGTGCATCATCATCATCAAATTTGATAAAATAATCTCCTGTAGCAGCATCAAAACCAGAACGCATATTTTTACTGCGTCCGATATTTTGAGGATGTTGAATATAACGAATTCTGGAGTCATTCCATTTACTGACTACTTCTGCAGTATTATCTTTTGAACCATCATCAGTTATAATTAATTCAAAGTCATTGTAAGTCTGATTTAAAACACTATTTACTGCATAAGGCAGCAAATTTGCCCGGTTATAGGTAGGAATACAAACGCTAACTTTTGCCATGTTATAGATTACTGAATTTATCCTAGAATTTTAATACATAATTAACTTTATTTTCAATGATAACTAAATTTTTAAAAGCTGCGCGATTATTACTTAATTAAAGATTCTGTGCCAGGTATATGACCAAATATTTGTTCGGAATACTCAAATACTTCCTGATTAAAAAATTGTTTGTATTGAGGATCATCACATAATTTTTGCCATCTGTTTAAGACATCCATAGATGTTGCTTTGCCATCAAATTGTTTTCCTTCAAATGAACTACCTCCACCTTGACCAGAAACTCTATCAATTCCTGCATCAGAAAATTTCATTTGCAGTTTCTCGGCAATTTTTCGCCGATATTCAATGTCAGCAAACCATTGATTATAATTTATACAAATTTTGTTATGTTTGAGATAATTTGTTTCTCCTAAATACTCTTTTGCATAATCAAGCCATAAATCAACCATTGTTTTATTCTGAGAATTTACTGATAAAAAATATGGCACTTTAGAAGAAGTCTTTAATCTACTTGCCAGAAGGTTAAAAGGGTCTCTAATAATTAGTAGATCGTATCTAATAGCACTTTTTCCTAAGTATAAATCATGGTTATGCTCAAATTTATCACTTGCGATTTGGTCTAAGGGAAAATCTTCATAGCTGTAGATTAAACAATCTCTTTTAATAAAATTTCCTTTAGCTTGTTGACGATTATGTTCTATTGCCCATTTATGTTCTGGAAAATTATCTTGGAGATTTTCATATTTGTAGCGGTAGGGGTTTTCATTAGCTGATACATTATTAATAAATCCTACTTCACCAGTATGCTGACTTTTAACCCAGTTAATAATTGCATGGTTACCAGTGCGCTTCATACCTGCTACTCTGATTTCCTTTTGATTAACTATTTCTGAAAGTTTGTCTTGCTGGGTAAGCATTCTGATAAAATCTTCAAGATTATGTGCTAAAAAACGCTTACTTTTTTTCCAGGCTAAGTTTGGTTTTTTTAATGCTTTGACTATCAATGATTTTTGCACCCTAAAATCTATTCCTAAAATTAAAATATCAATATTATTACTTATTTATTAGAGATTCTGTACCAGGAATATGAACAAATATTTGTTCTGAATACTCCAATACTTCCCGATTAAAAAATTGTTTGTACTGAGGGTCATCAAAGAATTTTTACTATCTGTTTAAGACATCCATAGATGTTGCTTTGCCATCAAGTTTTTTTTCCTTCAAATTAACTACCTCCTCCAAAACCAGTCACCCGATCAATGCCTGCATCAAAAAATTCCATTTGCAGTTTCTCGGGGATTTTTCGCCGATATTCAACATCAGCAAACCATTGATTATAATTTATATAAATTTTGTTATGCTTGAGATAATTTATTTCTTCTAAATACTCTTTTTTTTGCATAATCAATCCATAAATCAACCATTGTTTAATTAGAATACCTTACTAATAAATCCTTTTCTTGATGATTGAGGTCTTCTCAAAACTTTTTATACCTCTGTAATCTACCTGCCAAAAGGTTAAAAGGATCTCTAATAACAATTAGATCATACCTACTAGCACTTTTTCCAGAATAGTAGGTCATGTTTGATATTAAATATCCAATCATTTGTTACTTGCTGGACAATATAATCTTCATAACTGTAAATCAAGCAGTCTTTTTTAAGAAAATTCCCCTTATCTTATTGACTATAAAGATATATTTCTTCTTTATATTGTGGAAATCTATCTCGGATATTTTCATACTTATAGCGGTAGGGATTTGTTTTCGGCATATCATTTATGAACTAACATTTACCAGTTTGCTGACTTTTAATCCAGTTAATAATTCCATGATTCCCACAGCGTCTCACCTACTACTAGAATTTCTATTTGATTAGCTATTTCTGAAAGTTTGTTTTACTGGGTAAGCATTCAGATCTAATCCTCAAGATTATTTCCTAAAAAACTATTACCTTTTTTCAAGGCTAGGTTTGGTTTTTTTTAATCCTTTAACTATCAGTCATTTTTGCACCATAAAATCTATTCCTAAAATTAAAATATCGCAGTCTAACTAAAATTAAGACTATGATATTCTCATCAAATATAATAAATTAGCTGTAATAGAGAAAAATATAGAATAACTTACCAATTTTATGAAAATCCTAATGCTTTCTTCTACTTTTCCTTATCCTCCCAGCCGAGGAGGCACTCAAGTTAGAACATTTAATTTACTCAAATATTTGAGTCAGAAACACTCTGTTACCTTGGTAACACAACGCTCTCCAGATGTCAATGATTCGGAAATAGATTCATTGCGATCTTATGTGGAAGAATTGGCCATATTTTCCCGCCCCCAAGAATCTAATCAAGGAACTTTAGCAAAACTAAGACGTTTTAGTAATTTTATAATAGAAGGTACTCCACCAAGCGTTCTGTCTATATATTCCCCAGAAATGCAAAAATGGGTAGATGAGTTTGTAGCAGCAGGTAAATGTGAGGCCATTACTTGCGAACATTGCGTTAATGAAATTTATATCCGCCCTCAATGGCAAGATAAAGTCAAAACCTTAGTGAATGTCCACAGTTCAGTTTATGGCACTTGTAGGCAACAGTTGGAAACTGGCACAGCAGAGAAACCTTTGCGAGATAGACTTAATCTTCCCCTACTCCTGCGTTATGAAAAACGGTATTGTTCAAAATTTTCCTGTATAGTCGCTACAACCGAGGAAGATGGGAAACAACTCCAAGAATTTAACCCCAATAGTCAAATTTCAGTTATTCCGAATGGGGTAGATTTTAGTCAGTTTTCTTATCGTAGTGCTGACCCAGGAGGAAAGCAATTAATTTTTGTGGGAGCTATGGATAATTTTCCTAATATTGATGCGGTTCGCTTTTTGACTCTGGAAATATTGCCTAAAGTACAAGAACGTTATCCTGATACAACTTTAGCATTGGTAGGGGCAAGACCAGTACCGGAAGTACAGGAACTTTCGACTCGCCCTGGGGTAAAAGTTACGGGTCGCGTACCTTCAATGGCAGAATATTTACATCAAGCTACAGTTTGTGTAATTCCTATGCGTACTGGTTTTGGAATTAAAAATAAAACCTTAGAAGCAATGGCTGCGGGTACGCCCGTTGTGGCCAGCGATCGTGGTTTGGAAGGATTAGCAGTTGATGGTACAGGTAAAGCACTCAGAGCATTAAGAGCAAATCAAGTAAAAGAATATGTAGAGGCCATTAGTCGATTATTTGAGGATGGGCAGTTGAGACAAATGTTATCAGAAAACGGGCGATCGCTCATAGAAACCGAGTATACTTGGGAAGTTCAAGGTCAGCGCTATGAAGAGGTATTACTAGGATATTAACACTCCGCAGGATAAATCCACGGGAATTCTTAAGGATAACAAATTTGCCGGACGAAAGTCACGTTAAATTTAACCCTTAATGGCATAGTCAAGATGTCTGAGCATCTGTCCGGGATCAAACTATTCAGGTTACTTTTTGCTTCAATATTTGCAGCACCGTTACAGTCAGCATTTATCAATTTATTTTCCGCGGATTTTGTACAAACCTCCTTTGACTCGTTTACCACTAAAACTGTATTTCCGATGGATTATCCCCATTGTAAACAGGCATCTTATTCCCAGTCTAAAAAAACAAAACTAACTTTAGACTGATAGGAATATTCCTGCTCTACATAAGCTAAACCATATCTAATTCTAATAAACACAGCTTTTAGTTTTAATCTGAAAATATGGTGTGGTGCTTGTACAAACTTTTGGTTAGTTGTTTTTAGCTAAATTGATATTTTTTTCATCTCTGAATTAACACTGAGGACAATAGTAGATATTTTGTTTCCACTGCACCAGTTGATTAAATATCTAACTGCTTTATTTAAGTAATCTCTAACTTGATTTTTCCGATTTACCATAATGCACACCTTGCTTTTTAGTTAAATTTTTGATGCCTTGTCTATTTTATAACTTACCAAAAGTTTTTTATGAAAAAAAAGATTTACAACTCCAAAGTTAGTTACAATCAAAGGAAATTTCTTAAAGCTGGTAAAACAGTTGAGAAAGCTTATTATCCTAGGACTAGAAAAACTCCACAAATTAGCGGAATTACCTCTACTGCAAAATCTAGGAGAAGTCGGAGACGAACATCTCAGTCTCAAAAACTTTCGTTGAAATTGTTATCCTTACCTTGGCGGAAATGGATGATTGAATGGATAGGAATTTCCCTATTATTTGGTGGTTCTAGTTTAATGGCAGTGGGAGCATGGCTTAGTGTCAAATTAATTTCCGATCCAAACGCTGTAGTCTCATTCAATCAAATATTACCGCAATGGACTCAATTCTACATCTCTGAGAATAAATCTCTAAAAACCCTGGAGCAAATTAAATCTAATATTAAAGAGGAAGGGTTTAGTGCTGGAAAAACTTTTCCTCTTCCCAATACAACAACAAATTCTGGTTCTGATATATTAGTGCCAGTAATGAAGCAAATTGAATCTAGGGCATCGTTGCCTTGTGAAACTCCCTGTCGGGAAGTAGTAGAATTGCGGGTCTATCAATCAGTTTTATCTGTTAATCAACGAGAAGGTAGTAAACCATATTTTCGATTAGTTAATACTTTACCTCTTCAGGGTCCGGCTGAATCTTTTGTCATTGCATCTACTATTGAGTCTGCTGCTGGTCCTCAAGGTTCAAATCAACCTTTACCTATTACAACGGTACGTCAGTTTCAAGGGAAAGTTCCCGGAGCAGGAGTTTGGTTTACTGTCACTGGTCAGAGGTTACAAAATAACAAAGCTATTCCTTATGGGCAAATTGTCAATTATAATCCCACTAAAAATTACTTGAGTTCCATGTTGGAATGGAAAAGTGCTGCTGGTCAAGCTCCTATTTGGCAAGAAATGACTGGGGGAGGAGATCCGGAGTTGGTGGTTGAACAAACTGTGGGATTAGATCCTGATTTTGATATTTATTCGATTCAACCACGAAAGTTTATACTTAATCCGATTGAATTAGAGAAAATTTCCCTTGATGAAACTCCTATTGGGGATGGATACTATAAGGATGCTCTAAGGTTAGCTCGTAATGGTTTATGGTCTCCTGCTTTTGCTTTAATTCAATCTTTGCGAGAAAATTTAATGGATGAATCTCAATGGTCGGAAAAAGCACAAGCTCAGTTTGATTTAATTAAGTTTCATGCCAATATTACAGAAGCTCAGGCGATCGCTTCCTGGGCAAGTCCAAGTCAAAAAGTTTTAGCTGGTTTAATAGATGGTCGTTGGCAAGAAAGTCTAAATGTGTTTGAAAATAATTTGAGCAGCACTTATGACATTGCTAAATTGCTGCAAAATGATTCTGGCCGTCTCCGCAACCGAGTTGATGCTGCTTTAAGAGTAGATCGAGAAATTAATGCTATAGCTTGGGGTACTTTAATTGTGGCAAGTCAAAAAGGGCGAAGAAGGGCAATGTCGTGGTTAAATAGGCAACCTCAAACTAGCGAGGAGACAAAGGAAAAGATTAGGAAATTATTGGATCAATTAGATGCTGCTTTTGCCGAAAAGGAGAATATACAAAAACAGAAAATTCAGCAAAGTGGAGTTTTTTAATGGGTAGTGGTGCATTCTAATGGTCGTGCATTGTAATTATTTTTGTTACGAGACATGGCAGTAGGAGCATCTTGCTCCCGTGCCAGGCATTGATTGTCCCTATTTACCATTACGCGAGCCGGACTACCTTTTAATGATAGAGAGAATTTAGCCAAATTTGACATTTATCTCCTTTAGTAAGGCCATGGTTACCATATACTATTTTATATAGGGTATTTCAGGTTTGTGAAGTAAAGCAGCAGCTAAGGTTTTATTTCTGGATGGTGAACTACTAAAATTACTGTGTAATATTTTTTCCTAAGTTTATTACTGTTAGTTTAGTACCTTCTTATCTAGAAAAGAATAGAGTTTGTTTTACTTTTGTTTAAAGAATAGAGTTTGTTTTACTTTTGTTTTCAGACCATTGTATAACTCGTTCTTCTTATCTAGAAAAGAATAGAGTTTGTTTTACTTTTGTTTAAAGAATAGAGTTTGTTTTACTTTTGTTTTCAGACCATTGTATAACTCGTTAAAGAAAAGATTCCAAAAGTAACCATATTGTGGGAACTTTCTCACCAATAAGGCATCCGCAGGAAAAATAATCCTAACTTTTTTCAAAGAATAAGGTTTGCCTATGTATCTAATTTGCTCTGGACGAGGCATTGAGTGACCTACACAAATATCTTTTCGATAATATTGAGCCTGAACAAACAACCCTAATAATCTATCAAAACCCCAAGATGGCAACCAAGTAATAGGGTCTGCTGCCCTCATAGTTTTTGATAATTCAAAGAGAGAATTTTTTACCATTTCAGTTTGCCATACCTTATTATTAAAGTTTTCAATATGTCGGCCTTTTTGATCTGTTCTTTTTGTATATAGCCATAAAGCAGATATCTTAAATTGATTTTCTAAGGGTGCGATCGGAACTTCTTCTAAACTATTATCTCTATTACTATCGTCTCTTCGCTTCACAATTTCCATGTCACTAATTTCTGGAATTTTACCCCAATCACTTTTAATAATTTCTTCATCCAAATAACTTATGTTTTTTTTCTGTAAACGTAGCACCCAACTTTGGGAATTTTTTTGGAAATATTCAAAAGTGAATTTGAGTACATCAGGATGTAAAAAATCATCATCATCTAAAGCTAAAAGATATTTTCCAGATGCGTTAAGTATTCCTGTCATCCGTTGAATAGTCTCACCTTTGAATGAGCTATGTATAACTTTTAATCGAGGATCATGGTAAGGTTTGACTACCTCATTAGGAGGATAAACCAAAATAAATTCAACATTACCTTTAACTGCTAGTAGTCGTTCTAACCAGTAGTCAGAAAAGTTACCTCTTGTAGGAGTTACAATTGATAATAGTTTTTCTTCTGATTCCATTTTAAATTTAAGGCTTTTAACAATAGTGAGATAGATTTTATGACAAACTTCAGAATATCCTGAAATTCCATTTAATTCATAATATCACACTTGCTGCAAATCTGCGATTAATTTCTTCTTCCTCCAAAACTTCAGCATTATCAAAACTGTTAATTAATCCTTGAATAATTTCGCGATCGCTACTACAAATACCCACTTCTCGTTCCCAACTTTCCTCGCCAGAAGCTAAAAAATTATGACTTCCCACAAAAGCAAACTTTTCATCGCATACCAAAAACTTTTCGTGAATTCCTAACAACTTAAACCTAAATAAATCGGGATAACTTTGCTATAATTCCTGTAAATCTACCAAAACATTATATTTCCAACCCTTGCCAATATTCGACCTATCTCCCAAATATCCCCAACCAATATCTATCTGAAAACTACTGTCTAAACAACCCTTAATTTTAACCAGTAAACTTTCATCAATACCATTACATTTTAACCACGGAAAAACAATAATTAATCGTGATTTAACTGTTGACAAAGCCTCAATTAATACACCACGCCTGCCAGAGAGCTCGAATACTAATTTATTTTCATATTCTTGAGAATTTTCTGATATTTTCTCTGATAATGTATCTTCTACTTCAGTCGATTTTATCGGATTATTTACAGCCAATAATTCATCTAAACGTAAATTTAAAGCAGTTAACTTTTCCTGCAAATTTTCCAGAGTTTGTATTTCTGGTCGATGATGAAAATTTTCTATTTGCTCATCTAAAGTATTTTTCAGTTTAACAACATATTTTTTCAGAGTAGTCTGTTGTTTTTCCAATTCTGACACTTTAGCCGTCAGAGCAGATAAATTGGATTCTAGGTCAGACATAATTAAATAGTGGATTAAATAGTGGAGAAATTATCTGTTTATTGTAAAGCATAACGTAGGGGCGGGTTTAAGCGAAACTTGAAAAATTAATAGTTTAGTCTGAAAAACCTGCCCTATATTTGTTTAGTTTATTTATACTGATCTGTTTGTAGTTACAATCTAGTTTGATAATTATTACTCTAAAGCATAAGATTAAAAATCATGTCACCTATACCAACAAAAAAAACTATGGCATTTTATTTAGAAGATATAGAAAATCCTATAGGTAAAACTATCAACTTTATTTTGCTCTTTTTTATTTTACTATCTTCAGCTATATTTGTTGCAGAAACCTATCCAATTCCAGAGCAATTTTTTAGGATACTGGAATTAGTAGATGATTCTATTTTAGTATGTTTTGCTATTGAATATTTACTGAGATTTTGGTGTGCAGAAAAAAAATAAATTTTGTTTTTAGCTTTTTTTCTCTTATTGATTTATTAGCTATTTTACCAATCTTTCCAGGAATTTTGGAACTGAGTTTTATTAGACTCATAAGATGGTTCCGAATTTTGAGACTAATTATATTTCTGAAGTTCAAAATTTATATATTTCGGATTGGTACAGAAGATGGGGTTATTTTTGCTAGGATATTATTTACTTTATTTTCAATTATTTTTATCTTTTATGGCTTAATTTATCAAGTAGAACATCCTGTAAATCCTGAATCATTTAAAACTTTTTTAGATGCTGTATATTTTTCGGTTGTCACAATGACAACTGTGGAATTTGGTGATGTAATTCCTATTTCAGAAAAAGGTCGTTTATTAACTGTTTTGATGATATTAACAGGTATTAGTTTAATTCCTTCCCAACTTGGAGATTTAATTAAACAACTTATCAAAACAGCAAATAAGCAAGAAAAAGTCTGTAGTGATTGTGGTTTTTCTTACCATGATATTGATGCTAAATTCTGTAAAATTTGTGGTACAGAATTACCGTTTTCTTAAGTAAGTATGGCGCTATGTGCAAGTTAAAAGTTAAAAATTAAAAGTTAAAAGTTAAAAGTAATCTCTGATATCAAATTCGGTTGAATACTTATTATATAGTTGTGGGAGATGGAGAGATGGGGAGATGGGGAGATTGAATATTGAATATTGAATATTGAAGTAATTATAGAATTATCAACATATATTGTATAAGACCATTTCTCAAAAAGAATGCTATACTTATCCAAGACTTCAATGATTAAGTAATTAGTAAGATTCAAAAATTTTCAGAGCGATTATTAGCAAGTTAGTATGTATTATTCATATTTTTACTACTCTGTACGGAGGTTGCATGCAACCTCCCTACTCCCCTACTCCTCCGCTCAATAAAACATAGAAAATTTTTTGAGATTTGGTATAACCGAATTCTATATGAGTGAGTTTTCGATGCCCAAATACTCCTTCATTAATGGATAATGGATAATGGATAATGGATAATTACCTATAAGCATTCACTATTCAACTTATAGCAGTTTACAACTTGATAAACTACAAAATTCTGGGGCAGTAGGGAGTAGGGAACAGGGAGTATCAGAAATGTGGATAGTGATTAATATTAAAATTAACCTCAGTTATAAAAAGCGCTGTCAGTCAAAAATTGAGATGTAATTTTTATAGATGTTTTCATTAATATAGACCACAATTATGATGTCTTTGAACTATAAAACTTTAGATATTTATATAATTTATGTAGTCTACCTTTGTGAAAAATTATATAATTATTGAACTCGTCTAATAATTAGAATTTGAAGTAAATAAAACCTTCTTTTTGTTTATTTTCGACAGTTTAATTTCCTCAAGTTTAGGAGTCTCTATTTATTAATTGAGTGTTTGAATTTATTTGAAAATTAGCTTTCTTGCTTCTTCCTTCCTTTAATTTAATCTACGCTTAATACTTCGCTTTAAACTTCGCAGTAATTTTTTTAATCTGGTTAAATTAACTTCCTTACTACCATAACGCCATCCAACATAGGCTTGAGAAATTTCTTCTATTATTTCTACTTCATTTATAGAGTTATATTCCTGAATAGCCTTAGTATACTCAAAAGGTGTCTGAAAACCACGTTTAACTAATCCTTTACTTGCCATTAAACTCAACATTTGTTGATAAATACTCTCCATCGGAGATAACCTTGCTAACCAACGACCGTAACGCCATTTTCGCCAAAATATATACAATAACCAACCCAGAAAACTTAAAGCAGTAGCTAAAATTAACCCGCGAAATATACCTTGCCAACCTTGGGAAAATAGAGCAAAAAACCAACCAATAATTCCCAATATCCAACGGAATATTCCATCAATAAATCTCTCCAAAAAACCAGTTACGGGAGAAGGCAACCAGCCAGCTACCCACTTCCAAAAAGTCATTAACGCAGTAAAAGTTTGATTTTTTTCAATTGAAGGAGGAATTAATGGCATTCCTGGAATAGGATTAAAAGCAAACCATCCATACCCAGGAAAATATACCTCGGTCATCATATAAGCATCTGTATTTTTTACCACATATAAACCAGTAAAAGGATTAAATTCTCCAGGAGCATAACCGCCAACTAATCTAGCAGGAATTCCAATAGAACGTAACATTATTGTCAAAACAGTGGAGAAATGATCGCCATAGCCACCTGTAATTTTTTCCCCTTCCGGACTATTTTGATAACCAAATAAAAATGCTGATACTAAATCTTCACCTTCTGCCAAAAATGGCGGTGTTTTCTGAAGTTTATAATTTGGGTCTTGCTTGAGTTCTTGAGCTAAATAAAGTGCTTTTTGGTAAGGAGAAGTAATAGGTTTACTATCTTTAGCAACTTTATTTTTACTGGCTAAAATTTCTTCTGTTTTTTTTCTGACTTTTTCGGCTATTTCTGGAGGAATTTGTAAATAATATTGACTAATACTTTTTGGATAATTTGTTCCTGCCTTACCCAAAATAGTAGGATTTCGATAAGGAACATCAGAAATTACTGTGTAGGTTAAACCTTCTCGAAGTTCAAGAGGAGAACGTAAATTTCCATCAGGGTCAATTGCTATTTTTTCAGTAGGAAAATATAGTTCTCTAGCATTGTATAAAGCTGGAATTAAATTTGGTAATTGAGAAACTACAGTATAACTTTGAATAACTTCTTGAGTTTCATTTGCATAATTATTTCGACCCCATTTCACATCAAATTGATAAGACCAACGCGGACGATTTAAAGTAAAAGTATTATCATTCCGAGAAATTTCCCAACCTTCACCAGTATATTTATCAAAAGCTAAAACTCGCCAAAAACCTTCAGCTTGCGACCTAACTCGCATCACAACTTGAGGCTCTAATTGCCCGCGTAAATTTTGGTTTATCTTAGTATTAAACCCATAATAATAAGTAGTATCTAAAGTTCCCGGACCTGATTCTTGATTAGTTCCATTACTATTTCCAGAACCATCTCCATTCTCCCTACCTTGACCAATATAACCAGGATTTGTAATTGTCCGTCCGTCAAAATTTCCTACATCAAAATTAATCGGAGCACTGACAGGAAAAGTTCGTAATTGATACCCAGGCAACCTAGGTAAAAAAGCAAAAATTGCCAGACCTAATCCGATAATTACTAACAATAATATTGTTAATCGCTTCGGAGACAAAGTAGCATTTAATAGAGATAATTTTTGTCGCTGCTTTTGCTTCAGAAACTTTGATTTATTACCTAAAAATTTTGACTGCAAACCCAACCTAGAACGATAATCTAAAATAAGACAAGGAATAGCAAGAATAATAAACAGCAATAATACAGGTCCATAAGTTAAAGTTTGACTAATAGTACCCGCAACCCCTAACAAAATTAACCCTATAACCATCGAATAACCCAAGTCTTTTCGCCTAGGCAAATCGAAACTATGTAAAACTTGAAGTTGAATCAATAATTCCGCCAATACCAGTCGCGTATCATTTAACTCACCAACTAACCTGCTCAAAAAAGCAGCTAACGCTAATAACATTCCTATAGCCAAACAAAACTTAGCTGGTACATTCCTTTTGTAGCGATTGTACCAACTCCAAATTGCTCCTATAATACTTAATGGTGCAGCCCAAAAAGTTAAAGGCAGTTCATCTGTTGCCACCCCAGCAGCCACGTCAACTGCTATGATGCCTACTATTACCAATGCCTGTACCATGATTCGTAATAGAATAGAATCTTCAGGAAGAGGTTTAGGCGCTGCTTCTATTTGTCTCAACAGAAGTCCTAATATAGGTAGATTTCGTACTTCCCAGGCAGAAGAAGAATTAGGCATAATATTATGTATTGGTAGATGCTGAAGGAATATTGATTTTTCCAGTAAGTCCTGCTTAATATTTTTTCAGCATAGGCACGCTATAGTTCTGTTAGCTGTTTGTCACTATAATTTTGTATAGCTAAGAAAGAATTGGTTAGGACATAGACTAATGATAAATCTTAGAAAATGGAAATGTTTTTCTAACTTTTCCCTCTTGCCTGTTCCCTGTTCCCTGCTATAGCTATAATTTAGCCATTAAAGATCTTCAAGACAAACAGCAAACTTCAAAGGTTCTTCCGAATTTAACAATTTAATAGTTAGCTCATATTTTTGGTCAGGTTTTGGAGCAAATAACTCTACCCATAGAGTACCTGCATCGGAACATTGAGCAGTTGTTTGGTAGCTCTCTCCACCTTGCAGTTTTAGACTTCCTGCTGCTGGAAGTTGACTCTTAATTCTCAAACAAGCAGAAGACCTATCTTTAGGAATAGAATATTCAGCCTCAATATTAATCCAACCTACAGCAGTTTCCCATTGTCTTCTTTCCACTGTCTGGTTTAAATGGCAGGTTAAAGTCAAAGATGATAAAATTTCCTCAGCAGCCAACAAAGACAACAACATTTGTTGATTAGGAGTTGCACTATTATAAGTAGTGACTTGACCGGGCAATACTCCACGAGGCGGACCTGCCAGCACTAAACCAGCTAGGTTATTTAGGGATTGAGATTGGCCAGGGAATAAATTATCTACAGCTTTAACCAATCTGCTACCAGGTAGTAAATTGGATTGCACTATCTCTTGGCAAGACTGTAAGATTTGAGCAAATACACTATCTGTTAGGGGTATAGAGAGGTTTCTCCACCTGATATTTTTCATCTGTGATGCCCACAGACGAATTGGGGGAACCAAATCTGGAACTTCAAGGTCTGGATAGTCAGTATTGTACCCCGGTTCTTCCCAAGGAAATAGTGGTGGTTTAGCTTCAATCTTGGCTTTTAGGCGTTTTTGTAACAATGACTCGAAACGATTATACACAGTTGGTACTTCTCCCAGTGTCATTGGTGGACTTTCGTTGTCGTAGGGAAAGTCAATTTCTTCGGAATCTAGTGGATCGAATTCTTCCCACTCTTCTTGTCCCCTGATTTCTACTTCCATATCCTTAATAGGCTTTTGATTTTCCCCTACCTCTAATATTTCTTCAGAACTTGGCTTTGATAGTAGCCAATCAAAGAAATTTTTCTCGAAAGTTTCCACCTGTTTATTCGTTTCGTTATTCATCACTTGATGCCCCTGCTCCGGAACCTGAACGATTTCGTAATTCCCAGGCAAGTTCTAGTAATTTATACCACTTCTTTTTAACCTGGTTGACTTTACGACCTAAAGTTTTAGCGATCGCTTCATCAGAAAGACCTTCTTGCTTTAACTTTAGCAAATTCTTTTGTTCTGAATCAATTTGCTGATGCAAAGCTTCCCACTCTCTTGGAGTTAAACCTAAATTTTGCTCTAAGTCTGCTTCTAACCATTGATGAACCAGTTCCCACCGATGTCCCATGGCAAATTTCAGCAAATGGTACTTAAAACGCTGCTGTAAATAATCCCTTTCTCGGGGAGTCAGACCTAATATAGATTCTATTTCTCCAGTAGATAAGTCTTGTAAACGCAATGCAAAGTAATTTGCACAGTCTTGCTGTTGACGTTCCTCTAGATAGGCCATTAGTTCTTCAATCACAACCTGACGTAGAGAACCAATATCATTACCAGGGTCTTGTGCAACCATTGCTTCTCGAACTTGCTGGACAGATCCATCATTCCAAGTCTTATCTGAGTCAGTAGTTGTTCCCTCTGCTGCTTGGTCAATATCTACAGATGTTTCCTTTGGTTGTTGTTGGGAAAATGTTTGTGCCCGTAGAATAATCAATTGTTGACTACGACCACCAGACAAAGGTATACGTCTTTTGCCATAACGTTCTGTAAAGGCCATATACTCTGCCAGTTCTAACAAAGTACGAGGACTATAAGTTGCTGGAAGTTCGGCTTCTCGCCGAAAAGCATTTAAAGTCTCCAGGTAAAATTGTTGTAAAAAATCTTCTATCAGATTTAATCTGGCCTGATAACTTGATTGTATTTGTGGAGGAGTTATATATCTATAAACAATAGCACTAAGGGTGCTATGTAATTCTACTCTTCCTTCTTGAGAACGAAGCTGGTAATAATGTATACATCGTCTCAAGCGATGTATAGCTAAATCCTTAGCCAATTTACCCACTTCTCCCGAAGCTTGAATTCTTTTACTTTCTGTGCAAATCCTTTCTACTTCTTGTCTAATACGCTCTGCTACTTCTAGGCAATTTTGCCTTGACGCACGAGTAGACTGCTGAAATTCATCTAGGAGTAGCTTTAATATTTCTTCGCCAACTTGGCAGATTTCCCCCATCATTGTATTAATAATTAACTACTAAGCCGTTCACGAGCTTCCAGCTCGCACTGGTAAACTTTATAAATCATCACAAATACACCCAACTTTTTAGATAATTTCTGAAAATATGAAAAACATTAAATTATGGACTTAGAACAACAAATCCAAACACTTATTAAAAACGCACCCGAAGATGGTAATACACCAAAAATTGTTGAAGCAATTACACCTGCTTTAAAACTTTTAGCTCAACAACTCAAACATTTGCAATACTATATTTTACAAACTTACACGCAAAATTGGGTTTTGACTACTTTAGGTCATCGCAGTCAATCTGAACTAGAAAAACGTGTTATTTATGCTTTTCCTACACTAAAAGATGCCTCATCATCTATTTCCGAAGATAATGTTGTGGCGACACCTATGCCAGTTATTCATATACTTTTCCAAATGATAGCAATTCAACCTTTAGATAGCCTTGTATTCTTTGAAAAACCAGGCGATCTGACAAAAGCTACAGAGGTTAAAAGAGAGGATGTCCAAAAACTGATAAGTATATATCTCAGACAGTATCAGGCATCCTCTAGTTCTAACTCTAGCAAAATTCCTCCGGATATTGCTTAAGATGTTGAGAACTTGTCAAAGTCGGGATTTTATATTATTAAAAATTCAACTACCTCAAACAAATAGAGCGATAGTTAAATTGGTTATAACCATTCAAACAAGACTCAAAATACAGGCTAGTTACTATCAAAATAGATATTATTTGTTAGTTATATACTAATCAATAGTATCTTTTTATTTTTCACCGTACTGTATGGTATTCATTCATTTTTACTCAACTAATTATTGGAAAATACATTAAGCTAATACAGCCTACTTAAAACATAGTCAGTAAGATTAATCAAAGAGATACGAGAATCACAATCTGGCAAAGAGTCTAAATGTTTAACAGCCATCTTAGCGTGTTTAGCGGCCAACTCTTGAGACCTTTTAATACCGTTGCTATCTTTAATCAATTGGATTGCTTCTTCTAAGTCGCCATCTTGGGCTAACTCTCTTTCGAGTAGTTTTTCTAAGCCCGGCTTTTCTTCAACAGCATACAATGTAGGTGCTGTCAAGTGGCCACTTTTTAGATCTGAACAAGCTGGTTTTCCTAGAGATTCTGTGGCGCTAGTAAAGTCTAGTATGTCGTCGACTATTTGGAATGCTAAACCTAGATATTTACCATAGTAGTACATATCTTGGGCTAGTTCTGGCGAAACACCACTAATAATGGCTGCAGCTTTAGAGCTATTAGCAATTAGAGAAGCTGTCTTATAGTAGCTTTTTTCTAAATAAGCTTCTATGGATAGATCTGTATCAAATCTATGTAGTCCTTGCTGAATTTCTCCTTCCGCAAGATCCATAATTACTTCTGAAAGAAGTTTTACAACTTCTAGATTATCTAGATTGGCCAAGTACCAAGATGATTGAGCAAATAGGAAATCTCCAGCTAGTACCGCAACACGATTGGTAAATAAACTGTGAACGGTAGGGACGCCTCGACGAATTTCTGATTCGTCTACTATATCATCGTGAACTAAGCTAGCAGTGTGGATCATTTCTGTGATTTCTGCTAAACGACGATGTTTAGAAGTAATTTCCCGATTTGGCATGGTAGTCCGTGAAATTAATAGGACAATAGCTGGTCTGACCCGCTTTCCCTTGACACGGAATAGGTGTTCTGCCGCCGCGTACAGTATGGGGTGACGGGCACCTACCAATTGTTTTAAGTTATTTGTCAGCAGTTGTAGGTCTGCTTCTACTGGAGAGAATAGGAGAGTGGAAGTGGTCATGGATTAGCCAATAAAGCTACAAGTTAACAAAATTTTACAAATTATATTCTTATTCTAAGCTAACCATCCTTGATATAGGAAAGTTAGAAATCTTGATGATAAAACAAAATTATTTTTTAAAAAATAAGGAAAAATATAAATCTATGCCAGTATTGTCAGTAAATTGTATCTAATTGTTAAGTAACCAGGCAAAGACTCTATACAACTAGAATTAATTGTGTTAGCATAATATTATTAAATTTAGTAAATGTAATAATTCAAGAGAGATAGATAGATACTGATTGAATCTTGAATTAGAAGAGTCAATAACTGCTTAAGTCTTCAATAGTGAAAATTTAGCAATTATTGGGACGAGCATTTAAGAACCTAAAAAATGTAATACATACAATTTAGTTATCACGCTTATTTGATCGAAATGTGGCTGAAGGCTTTTGCCATTTAGATTGTATGAAGCAGCTATTAGGTGTATGACGATCCCAAGATAAGTTAAAAACTGCATAGTATGAGCGAGATATATTTGCAGGTCACTGAATTGCAGAAGTAGAGTTAACTTGCCTTCCCAAAGCCTAGAGATTATTAGGTAAAAAAAACTTTCTTCTAGGCTGATATATTAGATTAACATCTAATCAACACAAGGAAGATAGTTGTTATAAATCCCTATTAAGTTGATAGTATTTAATCATCAATTTATCTTAAAATGCCTAAGTTTTTAAGTATTTTTTCCGGCAAAAAGGTAATATTTATTTACTTAAAATCTGCCTATTTCAGGGTGATGATTACGACAATACTTTGGCTTTAAAATGGTAGTCATTGTTATGAGAAGTAGCTGGTAATTACTAATAGCTTA
This sequence comes from Dapis brunnea BLCC-M229, assembly GCF_050015995.1. Classification (NCBI taxonomy): domain Bacteria; kingdom Bacillati; phylum Cyanobacteriota; class Cyanophyceae; order Oscillatoriales; family Microcoleaceae; genus Dapis; species Dapis brunnea. The sequence continues at coordinate 94,384 of NZ_JBNHEP010000180.1, forward strand.
AAGTCAAACCTAAATTCTCCAGATATCGATTCAGAGAATACCCAAGTAGAGGGGAACTCAGCAAAAGTTTATATATATATTTGAACTTGCATAAATTACAATATCTACAAACGCATTTGTATTTAATGCCAAACTTTATAAAGATGAGAGTTGAAAAATTTATCAATAAATAAATTTATTTGGCTCTAAAAATCAAACCGAGATAACTTTTGTATTTAGAATTAAATTAATTAAAATTAATATCTAATACAAGCTATCTTAAGTTACTAATTAATTCCTGAAAACCCTCCTCACAATTTGGTAAAACTATGAACTACAATCAAATTCCTGTTATTATTCCCATTCTAGCAACTGCTTATGTATTTACCGTCTATTTGCTCTTAGCATTAGCTCAACGAGGTGCAAAAATCACAAGAAATAAAAGTTGGCAACAAGGTGTTGCTGACTCCAGCACTAATTTACATTAGTAAAGCACAGCAGATATAGCAATTCTTAGATGTGAGTGAGGTACGAAAGTTATAGGTGTTAGGGTATTCCCTAACACAAAATAATAAAAATCAATGTGCCTCACTAACTTGAGAAACGCTATCTTCTATAGATTATAGATATATATTAATAAATTTTATCAATTATCAACTTATTTACTATAATCAGCTCAAAAAAAGAAGGGAAAATAATTAATTTGCCAGAATTTTTTTCTGATACTTCTGGGATTTAATTTATTACCATGATTGCTAGAAAATCAAATGCCGTAAATTAGGAAATTTAGTAGATTATGTTCTAGATAGAAATAGGTTAGTCTAGAATAGCTGGCAAAGAAATTGCTTGTACAACTGGTCTATAACCTAACCACTCTAATGATAAATCAGCAAATTTTTGAGGAGAAGCAGTAACTACAAATTTTGTTGGTTTTGGTGTCTTATAGTTTTGCAAATTTAGAATTTCTAACTCTCTAGCAGCTACTTCAACTATATAAACTGCAGGGTCTACAAAATTCACAGATGTGGGTAATAATAACCGTAATATTGGTTCTAAATAAGGATAGTGAGTGCAACCATAAACTAATGTGTCAATTTGTTGCTGTATTAAAGGTGTTAAATATTCTTCTGCTATCTGATATGTGTAGGGGTCATGTAGCTGATTTTGTTCTATTAATGGTACGAAATAGGGACAACCAACTTGCCAAACTTGAACAGAAGCATCTGCTTTTAAAATAGCATAACGATAGGCATTACTAGCAGCAGTTGCAGGAGTAGCAATGACACCTATTCTTTTCCCTTGTTCGACTGCAGCATTAGCTCCAGGTACAATCAATCCTAAAATAGGAATATCAAATTTCGATTTGACTTTTTCTAAAGCCAAAGCTGAACTGGTATTACAAGCCATTAATACCATTTTCACCCCACTTTTGACTAGCCATCCTATAATTTCATCTACAAAGTGTAAAATCTCCTCGCTAGTTCTTGTACCATAAGGTAATCTTGCTGTATCACCAAAGTAAAGAATAGATTCGTTAGGTAACTGTCTATATAGCTCTCTTAAAACAGTTAAACCCCCTATCCCACTGTCAAAAATTCCTATTCTTTTTTGTCTAGTTTCAGTAGTCATTATTTGAGTGTTCACATCACATAAATAAACTATAATTCAATTCCTCAGTTTAAAATATCTTTTGTACTAAATTTAATTAAATTCAGAAGATATTTTTAGATCGGGAAAAATGCCATTACATTATTTATTGATGAAGTTAAGCTGAAAAAATAGGATAGGGAGTATATCTTTAATTTAGGGTTATGTAGCTAACTTTTTGAGGTTCTTTTTGAGTGGTTGAGGAGCATCAAATTTTTTACCATTACTCAGGGTTGCAAAAGTTTAAATACTTAAATCTATTCCAATGGGATTATCAAATTTTGGTAGATGTTCTGCAAAAGTTTCTACAACAAAACTAGCAAAGTAACGACCTGCAATATCTTTGATTATGGTGACATAAATAGGATAACTAGCTAATTGCCTTGACCAAATTATCTGAATTTTTCCTACTTTTGGTAGATATATTTTATCTTGACCAATTTTGTAATTAGCTCCAACAAATCTTGCAGTTTGCTTTGATTTTCTACTTTGGAATTTAGGAGGTTTAATTTTAATACCTTTGCTTTTTCCAGTACAACTATTAAAAAAGTTTTTGTAGTGGCGAATAGCTATTCCCCCTACGATATAAAATCTTTAAGAGATTGTTGTAACGGAGTAGAAGCTAAGTCTTTCAACCAAATTAATTCTTTATTGGCTTGAGTTATAAATTGCTTAGTTAAATCAGTATATGAAGGTTTCTTAGTACCATCAACATACAACTGATTACAATGAACTAATGACTGATTCCAAACGTATCTACAATAGCCAAATAGTTGATTTAATTTAGTTATTTGAACCTGGTTAGGATATATCCTAATACTTATATTTAGCTTTCAATGTTTTCGGCTTATTACTAACACTAAAGCAATATTATTATAGCATTAGTTGGCATTCCCATACGACATCAAATCAAAGATTATGATGCGGGTCTTCTGCCAACATTTAGATCAATTAACACTAGATCATATATAGCAATTTGAAAGGATTGCTACACTGCAAAGGCTTTAGCCTTCCATTTAAGAGTTTGACACTACAGTTCACAAATCAAATCTAATTGCTATATATACAGTATTTTCCCTTCTTGAATATTATTGCTTATTTCAGCCTAATTATGAGAGACTCGGACTAACCAACAAACTCTAATCTAGCCGGTTTTTCTTTTGGTGCTTCTGTACCCTTGAGATAAGCTAATACTGTATCTGCATCAGATACCTCAAATGGGTCATCACCATAGTTGTCACTAAAACCTGGTTCAACAAACATCTTTTCAATTTTGCAGTCATTGACAACCATTGCATAGCGCCAAGAACGCATACCAAAACCGATATTGGACTTATCTACTAACATTCCCATTTTGCGAGAGAACTCTCCACTACCATCTGGTAGTAGGAATACATTTTTAGAACCTTGCTGTTTACCCCATTGGAACATTACAAAAGCATCGTTTACTGACAGACAGATAATTTCATCTATTCCTTGTGCTTTGAATTCATCATATAGTTCTTCATAGCGTGGCAGGTGAGTAGATGAGCAGGTTGGTGTAAAAGCACCGGGTAAGGCAAATAATACTACACGCTTACCACCAAATATTTCTTGGGTAGTTTTGTCTTGCCAGCGAAAAGGGTTTGGCCCTCCAACAGACTCATCACGAACACGGGTTTTAAATACTACATTAGGAACTTGCTCAATAGCCATGACTTACCTCTGGATGATTTAGTAAATTAGAAATTCAATTTGTATCAGCTTTTACTGATGTAAATAAGAATAATTCTGATTTAAGAATATGTCAATGCTGTTAAAGAAGAAATTTTATTTTTGAGGTTTTCTTGTGAAAGTGTTCTCAAATCAGGTATTATAAATTTTTTTAGTAGTTTTGAATTAAGTAAGGATAACTATATAGGTAACAGGGAATACTTAACTGGTAATGGACAACATCTCTCTTTTGACACTTCTATAGTATTGATTGATGGATTTCAACGATCTGCCATTTATCAAGAGTGGTTTAATTCCTGCTTGATTGAATGTTAATGTAGCTAGGTTATTTTATCTTATATTAATACTTGGTCTGGCATTTTCTTTTAACTGGTATTGTTTTTCGACCGCTTCATAAATCACCTCTATGACATAATGATTAAGTCTGATAACTATCCTAACTTGTTTGATTTGTGACCTTTCTCTTTGAGTTTTTAGATAAATTTGGGTTGGGATCGGATGAATTATTCTTTGGTTGAGTTGCGGTTTGCTCAGAGCTTGAATTGTATAGACTAACAAATTTAGTCCAGTCTCTTTGTTTTTGTATTTGGGTAGTTTCGGAGAACTTAAAAACTTTTCCAGTTCCGGTCTAAAATCATCAAGATTTGTTGGGATACTTTAAGGGGGTAAAGCTTGATATGCTTCACTATTTTGTACAGTTTTTTAAATGTCATTGTAGTGGCGATAGGTTCCCTCAAAGATGAATGATTGACGGATTAAATAATTGGTGTAGTTATAGAGATTTTTTTTGATCAGAAATATATTCCCTCTATTTCTTGACAAAACGGATGTGTGGGTTAAATAATATTCTTTCTACTAATCTCATTAATCCGTTAATTTAATGCTCAATTATTGAACAATTATGGCTTTTAATTAAGCCTCGGTAATCTTACCATGTCTAAGTCGTTAGTTTTATTTTACTATTTTACTATTAAAGTGCCTTTCGGAGTCATTAATTTTTGACAACAATCCCATCCCTTGACAGTACAGAAAGACTTAAGATATTTGACTATATATAACTATATTTATGTACAACGTTTATTATACCAAATCCGATTATACAAAGAGGGCTTATCTCATCTCCAGATCCTATGTATAGCAAAGGATGCAATTTTTTCAAATACCCTCTCACTCAGGCGGATTTGGTATAACTTATTTGCTTAGTGCCATAGCAGAATTTCTCCAATTAAGCTAGAGGGTTAATCTCCAGAAGCTTAGGTTCCTGTTTTCCACTATATGTTTAATGTCTCTATTAAATAGGTTATATTTTCCTCTATAGGGTTAATATTCCACCGTCTACAGGGTGTATAGAATTGCTTGGGGTTTGTAGACGCATCGGGTTGCTGAAGGCTATCCCTATTCACTTTTTCCTTCTACCTTCTTCAGATAATTTCTCTTAACTTATTTGAGAAATGCTGTTTATAACAAGTTGAGTTATTTATCACTATAAATCATCAGTTATTCAAAAGCATTGGGGAGTTATAAAGCTGATTTATCTTCAGAAGTTTGAGTAAGTTCAACATCAAGGAAAAAACAATTTTATTGTTCTGTGTAAGAAAATAAATAACTAAATATATTGAATATCTCAAGCACGGGATTTTTGATAATTTTCTTCATGCTAATAGCTAATTTATCAAGGTAATATAAATAAAGTCTGATGTTGTCATGACCAAGCGGTGATGAAACAAATTAATTTCCTGGAGAAGGTATTTTGTCAGTCTCAGGCAAAACCTTCGCTCAAGTTAGTAATCTCACATTTTTTGTGATAAATGCTAATCATCGGGTAGATTCAATAATTAATAATTAATAATTAACAATTAATAATTAAACAGTTTAGGTTAAATGCCTCCCCTTGGATAGGGGAAAAAGCGGTCGAGGGATGGCGAGGTCTCCTCGCCATATACAATCTCCCCTTGAGAAATAAATTTTTTCGGCTATCAATTATCCATTATCCATTAATGAACTCTTCTTAAAACAGATAGGATTGGTTAAAAGAAAAATTTTTTCTTCTCTTGGTCAATTTGAGGCCAGCGAGGAAACTTCGCCATCCCATCCTACGGAAAGCTCCGCTTTTCATGTCGGCGACAGCCGAAGTGCGAAGTTGTGCGCTATCTAAACGACCGCTTTTTCTCCCATATAGGAGAGGCTTTAAACCTTAGTTTTTCGGTAAAATAATAGCTTTGCAAGACTAGATGTTGTTTATTTTACCAGAAGTTACTAACTTGATATCCTAAATTATTCAGCATAACTCTTAACAATGGTAGACTTAAACCAATCACATTAGTATGACAACCTTCTATCTTTTCAATAAATAAACCACCTTTGCCTTCTATAGCAAAACAACCAGCACATTTTAAAGGTTCTCCAGTAGAAACATAAGCTTCTATTTCTTGGTCATTAACAGGAGAAAAATGAACTTTGGTCATTCGACAAAGTACGATAGTTTTATTTTTAGCTAAATCAATTAAAGCATGACCTGTGTATAATTCTCCAACTTGACCACGCATTTTTTGCCAGCGAGCGATCGCTTCTTTAGTATTAGCAGGTTTACCATAAATTTCGTCTTCAATAACTAATACTGAATCACATCCTAAAATTAAATTTGATTGTGTTTCAGATAAGTTTTTTTTCATTATAGACTTAGCTATTGTTTCTGCTTTAGCCTGAGCTAATGTTTCTACTAATTTTCTAGGTTCTGTTAATTTAACTGTTGATTCATCGAAGTTACTAGGCATAACTATAGGGTTAATACCAACAGTTTCTAATAAGCGAAGTCTTGCTGATGAAGATGAAGCTAATATGAAGGTCGGAATTTCCATATTTTTAAGCACATAAGCATAAAATATTCAAGAAAAATTTGATAATTTGTCAGGACTATAGCTTATATATCTAAATGATATTTATTAAGATTTTCCAGATTGAAAATTGCTAGTCCTGACTAAAATAAAATCTTATTACTAAGAAACTATTTATCAAATAAGTGTTAAGAGACTTGTTGAGCAAGTAAATCTTCAAGTTGGAATAAGATTAGAGATGGAAATCAGTCTACAGGTGCGGGGTATGGGTCATATTCCTAGAGTTATGGTGAATTTATTTGTGATAATAATTGTGTCTTCGTCTATTCCCTATTCCCTATTCCCTATCTTCTTTTTTATATTTCTTGATACATTCAATCTCTAATATACCAGGGCTATTTCATTCTAGATATAGGCAATAAATTTACTGGCTTTTAGCCATCAGAAGTTCAAATTTAGCAAGGCTGAAACTACGCATTCTTGTCAATGCAGAAAAATACACTTTTGAGAATGAAATAACCCTGCTAATATACAGAGAAAGAGTTAATAACTTGCTGAAACTTATCATGCACTTTTTGCCAGCGTGCTTCAGTAGCAGAAATATTAATCGTAAAAAGCTTACCTCGACTAACTGCCACACTTGCTAAATTATGACGCTTTCTCCCATCAGCAAGTTTAACCGCATACTCCAATTGATAATATGTTTTAGTCTTATACTCTCGTGCTTTCGCATTGACTAATTCTGCTTCTCGAGCTGAGTCTTTTGGTGCAATGGCATTTTTACTAAGTTTATATCCTACTTCAGTAGGAGTACCCAAGTCAGTCAAAGTATTTTCTTGAGCCACGGGACTAATAACTACGCTAACATTCTCGGTAGCCTCAACTAAGTCATGGAATACTACATCCGGGCCATCGGAAACTTTTACTTGGAGCCAACCATTAGGATAAAGGAATTCATAACCATCGGTCGTATCTACAAAGCTTTGAAGTCCACCGCCAACAGAAACACAACCTGTTAATGTGAGAGCGATCGCTACTAAAAATAAGGCCAGAATTTTTTTAAACATTTTCTCTAATCTAGACTCTAAATAACTGGAGTTGGATTGAGTTTACTCTTTAGTCCAAATACTCCCGTGAATTTATTGTCTCATTAAATCTTAATTAATTTAAAAATTTTCTGAATTGAATATATTTCAACAGTTAGAGGGAGTCTAATTAAGAACGCCATAATCAAAATGTTCTTCTGTTGCAGCGAGAATATTTGGCGCTTTTTCCTTTTTTTTTCTACTCCCTACTTCCTGCTTTCTAATGGTTAAATTTTTGATTTGTGAATTTCATCTATTTCAACAGTTAGAGGGAGTCTAATTCTACTCCCTGCTTTCTACTCCCTAAATTTTTTATTGACATCTAATGATTTTTTTTGAAATTTCAACTAGATACTAAATTTAATTATGGCGTCATTTTTATAGATTAATCACTTTTTAGATTAGATTTTTTTACTAATCATTCTTCTATCAAGGTGCTGCAAAAATATAATCGTAATCCCTACACTTATTGCTATTCCTAACCAAAAAATTTTAACTATAATCTCTTTCCCATCTAATACCCATCCTCCTAATGGCGGTCCGATTAAATATCCAATTGCCCAACACTGGGCATTAATTGCTGAATAAATACCACGCAAAGATTCTGGTGCTAAATCTGCGACTAAAGCAGCAGCAGAAGGGTTATAAGAAATAATTGCAATAGCGAATAAACTTAAAGCTAAAGTCGCCCAGAAAATATGACCTATTTTTACTATATTAGTAATGTCTATGGCGATAAATCCTATTCCGCATAAAATTGCTGAAATTATTAATGCTTGAGGATGACTTAAATCACTCAATTTTCTAGCCACTGGTAATTGAAATATAACAGTCAATGCAGTATGTCCGGCAAATATAGTGCTGATAATTAGTGGTGAAAAATTTCCCGAAGCAAAGTTGCTTAAATATAAAGGCATTGTGGTGTGAATTTGAGAAAAGTAAAAAGTAAAAAAAATATTTACCACCACAAAAATAATTAGATTTTGATCTCTGAAAGCTTCCAACCAACCATCGATACTTTTTCTTCTATCTGTTTGTAATTCCGATGTATTTGGTTTATAAGTCTCTTGAATGTTGAGGTATATAACTACTGCAAAAATTAGGAATGAAATAGCATCAATTATAAATAATGACCTATAAGCACCTGTAAAATTCAGCGCTATTCCACTAGCAATAACTCCTAATTGCAAGCCGATATTATCTGCTAATCTTGTAACAGCATAAGCCTCTTGGCGTTTGGTTGATACTGTTAAGTCTGCCACTATTGCTTCAGTTGCAGGCCAATATAATCCTGTACCTAATCCAAGTAATAAATTACCTATGATAACAGTATGAAAATTATTAGCTATTGCGATAACTATTGAAGCTAATGCAGAAATAATAGATGACAATAATAAGGTTTTACGACGACCAAATTTTTGAGAATCAGAGAATGAACCACCAAGAAAGCGAGCAATTATTCCAGAAATTTGAGAGCTGCCTAAAGCGATACCTACTGAAGTGGTAGATAAGCCAACTTGATTCACAAAAAAAATTGGTGTATAAAATAATGTAAAACCAGTACCAATCTGAGATAATAATCTACCTATGGCTAGGGTGAAAATTTGTTTGTCTAGATTAGGAAAAAATTTGGATATAATAATTTTTTGTAATGAGATGAACATAAAAATTATACCAATTTCATTAATTGAGGGAAAGATAAGATAACAAGTAAGTTTAAACGTTGATTATTGTAACTCAACAGAATAAATTTATAGTTTTTCTGCACAAAAAGTTCGCGATTATAGTCATTCTGAATAAGACTGGGACGAGTGTTTCTTTTCTTGAAAGGGTTTCAGCAAAAAAAAATGTTTCATTCTTATTTGAAATGACTATAATTTGCAAACAAGGATTTGTATTACTGAAAAATTCAGGTATAAAGCCTCTCCATTAATGGAGAAAAAGTGATCGTTTTTGCTAGCGCATAACTTTCCTAACGGAATGCTCCGCAAACGTTAACGGCTGTCGCTGACATGAAAAGTGGAGCTTCCCAAAGCTTGGGATGGTAAGGTTTATCACTCTTTCAGAGCCGCTCCGAAGTACGCCATATCCAATCTTCCCTTGAGCAGAAAAAAATTCCTTTTAACTCAATCCTTCCACGACAGAAGAGGTAATTATTAAATTATTAATTGTTAATTATTAATTATTAATTATTAATTATTGAAATACCCAATATTATAGGTAATGCTTTAATTCTTTATACATGATATTCCCACTGAAAATCTAGGCGTTGGCGGAGCCTAGCGGTAGCTACATCGCTAGATATTTTAAACAAAATTTTTTCTAGTAATTTATTTAAAATCTGTTGTAATAAATTACTATTATCGACAGGTATTAGATTGTCACCTTCCTTTAATTTATTCACCATATCTAATTGTTTATTAATTAATAACTATTTTATATAAACTAATCTTAATTGGGGTAAGCATTCAGCGGTTGGCTAGCCTCTTTCAGAGGAGCTTTGCTTTTCATGTCGCGCAGCGAAACAGCTATCAGCTATGAGTTATTAACTCATTCTCTTTTCAGGAGGAATTAGTATTCAAGGAGAATTAAAAGTTGTGAATAAAATAGTTCTTTCCGCTAATCTTGGTCATTCCTTGATTCTTTCTTTGAAAAGCTGATAGCTGAATGCTAATAGCTGAATCCTTACTAATTGGGTTGTAAAAAATCCAGGAATATTAAAGATTAAAAAACTTTTCTCTTATCCCAAATTTTTATGAACTTTTCCAAAAAGATACATTTGAACTTGTTAAATATGTAAAAGCAATTGCAACAAGTAATTATACTTGATTAAATAGATAATTCTTCTGTATTTTTTATACTACAATTAAATTACATGATGTAGGATAAAAGTTAACAGAATGAATGAATACCATAAAATTCAAACAGTTTTTTTGAGAAACCCTGACAGTAATTATAAAAATTTACTGCTAGGTAAATGGTCTAAACCAGAATTTGACTTGCTTAAAAATATAGACTGGGTTTGGACAGAAAAAATAGACGGCACTAACATCCGAATTATGTGGGATGGTGAGTCAGTTAAATTTGGAGGCAGAACTGACAATGCTCAAATTCGTGCATCATTACTAGAGGTGCTGCAAAATAAATTTACTGTAGATAATATGAGTGAAGTATTTAAAGAACAAACAGAAGTTTGTTTATATGGTGAAGGTTACGGCAAAGGGATTCATAAAGGAGGAAATTATTTACCAGAAAGTGTTAATTTTATACTTTTTGATATCAAGATTGAACAATGGTGGTTGACAAGAGATAGTATTGAAGAAATAGCAGAAATGCTTGGTGTTGAAATTGTACCTATAATTGGTCTTGGTACCCTCGATCAAGTAGTAAAACTTGCAAAACAAGGTTTCACTTCTCGCATAGCAGAAAATAAGCAATTTATGGCAGAAGGTTTGATTATGAAACCTCAGCAAGAATTGTTTAATCGTGGTGGAAAGCGAGTGATAACTAAGATTAAATATAAAGATTTTTGTTGATATTTTTTAACAAGTTAATTAGGGTTTGCTGAAAAAGTATTTTTAGGGAGAGAGTAAAGAGTAACAAGTTAATTAGGGTTTGTTGAAAAAGTATTTTTAAGGAGTGGCAGAGTAAGGGAGTATTTTTTTGTATTGTTTGTCGGAAATGCCAACTTTTTGAGGGTTTTAGACTAAAAATCTGACACTTTTTTTAGATCCCAAAAAGGCTAAATCCCTTATTGTTAATAGTTTGAGATTTAATCAGCAGAGCATAATTATTGTAGTTTTATTATCAAGCTTTTCTAGGAAAATTAGAAATTTTTTCCAAACTCTAGCAATTATAAATAGGTTGTCAGATTTTATCTAATCGGGTTTGGTCTCCAAACCCCTACAGTTTTTTTCACAAATCATTTAGGATTACTACATAGGCAAATTCTAACTACTAGGAATAGAAAAATTTTTATTAACTGAATTTTTAGCAATATTGAAAAAAGCTTTGGTAAGCATTCAGCAATGACCAATTTTATTCATAACTTTTAATTTTCTTTGGAGACTAATTCCTTTTAGTTTGATAATAAGCTAATAACTCATAGCTGATAGCTGTTGGTGCAACATTCCACAGGAAACGCTTAGGGAAAAATTAAGGTATAAAGCCTCTCCATTCATGGAGAAAAAGCGGTCTTTGGATGGATGGATTACCTAGCCAGATCCAATCTTTCCTTGATAAAAAAAAATTCCTGTTAACCCAACTCTTCTATTACAGAAGAGGTAATTATTAATTATTAATTATTAATTATTGAACAAGCTTTGATAATTTATAGAGACTCTTTTTCGCAGTATTTATAAAATTCAAAACTTTTGCAAGTTTAATAAAGGTCTAATAGTTGTTAATATTGAATTTTGAAATAATTTTGAATTAATTTAAATGATTAACTACCTGAAAGGAAAAGTGGCTGATGTCCACAAAGGCAGTAGTTCTCGTGTGACTCTAATTTTAGACGTTAATCAAATAGGTTATGAGCTACAAATTCTGCCTAGGTTAACTCAAAGTCTACAAGTAGGGGAAGACGTCCAAGTTTTTACTCACCAACAAGTACGAGAAGACCAAATAGTATTATACGGTTTTGGTACTTCTGCAGAAAGAGACTTATTTCGTCAGTTAGTAAGTGTCAGTGGTATTGGGGCACAATTAGCGATCGCTCTATTGGATACTCTAGAATTACCAGACTTAGTTCAGGCTATTGTGGGGGGAAATACTCGTGTATTGGCTAAAACCCCAGGGGTAGGAGCAAAAACGGCAGAACGTATTGCTTTAGAATTGAAAAATAAATTGGCCGAGTGGCGACAAGATGCAGGTTTGACTACATTAGTGCCAGTGGGAGTTATGCCTGCTATTCAAGAAGAGGTAGAAATGACTTTGTTGGCTTTGGGATATACAGGTCAAGAGGTAATACAGGCATTGCAAGCTGTTAGTAAAGATGCTAATATGTGCAAAAATACCAATGCAGAAGATTGGATTAGGGAAGCTATTAGTTGGTTGAGTCGCTCTACTCAACTTTGAAGGATTTGTATGGATATTTCTCAGAATGAATATGTATGATACTATAAGTGATTGTGGTAATTTTTGGAAAGATTAGTAGAAATTAAATATATGGTTCTCAAACAACAACGCAAACAAGAAATTATGAGTGAGTACCAAACTCATGAAACGGACACAGGTTCAGCAGATGTTCAAGTAGCTATGTTGACTGAAAGAATTAGCAAATTAAGCGCTCATTTAAAAAATAATAAGCAAGATTATTCATCCCAAAGAGGTCTCTTAAAGATGATTGGTAGACGTAAGCGCTTATTGGCATACATCCAGAAACAAAGCCAAGAACGTTATAAAACATTGATTAGTCGCCTTGGTATTAGAGGTTAAAAACTGACTTATGTCTCCAGAATCATCACGCCAACCTTTACCTTTTGAACCTGCTAAAAGCCGGAAAAAGCAAAGTAAAAAATCATCTTCTTCACCTAAAATAAAGGCGACAGAGGAGAAAAATTATTCTAATGTAAATCAGTCGAAAAACATTAGTAATCAGAAAAGCCAAAAAGTTAGAGGAGAAAATTCCATTCCTGAAGTAGTTAGCCAGCGGATGATCAGCCGTATGGTTTTATTATCTGGTACACCTCTACTATTTTCTTTGTTAACCTTTGTTATGAGCTACTTTATCATTACAAATGATATTTTTATGCTACCAAACCAAGCAGTTTTGCTAGTTAGCATGGGCTTTTTTGGTTTAAGTGTTATTGGTTTGAGTTATGGTCTTTTTTCTGCTTCTTGGGATGAAGATAAAAAAGGTAGTTTATTAGGTTGGCAAGAACTCAAAATTAACTTTCAGCGGATGAAAGAAGCTTGGAAAGAAGCTAAATCAAAAAGCTAATTTCTATCCACAATTTAGTGGCTATCAAGATAAGGATTTCCTGCGGAATGCTGCGCAAACAGCTATTAGTAGTCAGCTCTTAGCTTTTTAATAAATTAAGTAAGCATTAGTTTAACTTCTACTATATTTTTAACCAGAGAATTGAAGCACAAGTAAGGACGAGTTTGAGTTTTCAACCCATATAATTATATATAATTGGCAGAAAATATAGATGTAGCTCGATAGACTGCTAAAGTTAAATGATAGACTTTTACAGTAACTTTTAATTCTTGAAAATTACGAAGATGCTAATCCATCCTTTAAAGGTAATAAAGCTGTTAACGTAGTTCCTCCGTATGAGGCTAGCTAATAGCTGACCGCTGAATCCTTACTTGTAGATAGAAATCAACAAAACCTCGTCTCTAGATTATTCTGATTTTCCCAAACTGTATTTTGTAGTTTCTTTTAAAGAAGAAAAGTATCATATCTAGAGAGAAAACAGAATTTTGTATTAGATTTCTTAAGAAATTACAAGAACTTTACTGTTTCAACTTATGGTAAAGATAATCTTAATTAAACCTATACCTATTCAACCCTAAAAGTAAAAATGATTATAGTAACTAAAATTGGTTCTCCAGAAACAGAGATAGATCGTCTTTGCAGTGAACTCCAAACTAATTGGGGTTTAACTCCAGAAAAAATTATTGGACGCTATAAAGTTGTCATTGGCTTAGTAGGAGATACTGCAGACCTAGATCCATTACAATTACAGGAAATGAGTCCTTGGATCGAACAAGTAATGCGGGTCGAACGCCCCTACAAACGAGCAAGTTTGGAGTATCGTCACGGAGAGGCTAGTACAGTAGTGGTATCTACTCCTGATGGACCTGTACCTTTTGGCCTCGAGCACTCTCTAGTAGTAGTTGCTGGACCCTGTTCCGTAGAAAATGAGGAGATGATTATAGAAACAGCCCAACGGGTGAAAGCTGCTGGTGCTAGGTTTCTGCGTGGAGGTGCTTATAAACCTCGTACTTCTCCTTATTCTTTTCAGGGACATGGTGAGAGTGCTTTAAATTTGTTGGCTGCCGCTAAAGAAAAAACTGGTTTGGGTATTATTACAGAGTTAATGGATGCTGCAGACTTGCCAATGTTGACTGAAGTGGCAGATGTCGTGCAAATTGGCGCTCGTAATATGCAAAACTTCTCACTATTGAAGAAAGTAGGAGCTCAAGATAAACCTGTGCTTTTGAAGCGGGGAATGGCTGCAACTATTGAAGACTGGTTAATGGCTGCAGAATATATCTTAGCTGCTGGAAATCCAAATGTTATTCTCTGTGAGCGAGGTATTCGTACATTTGACCGTCAGTATGCTCGTAATACTCTGGACTTGTCTGCAATACCAGTTTTACGATCGCTGACTCATTTGCCAATTATGATTGACCCTAGTCATGGTACTGGTCGGGCTGAATATGTACCTGCAATGGCAATGGCAGCTATTGCGGCAGGAACAGATTCTCTAATGATTGAAGTCCATCCAAATCCAGCAAAAGCTCTGTCAGATGGCCCCCAATCTCTAACACCTGATAAGTTCGATCAGTTAATGGAGGAAATGGCAGTTATCGGTAAAACTGTTAAGCGTTGGCCACAGACAGAACCAGCGCTTGTATAACTTTGCTCAAAAATTGGTTAATTCTCTTTGCAATATAACCAAAGAGGTGGTGGTGCATATTAATGGTAGAGAAAGTGTGGAAAGTGTGGGGAGTGTGGGAAGAAATTAAAAAAAATATACATCTTCACCATTACTATGCAGGACTACCACCAAAGAATTAAAAAGTGGGTGGTGGTGCATAGTAATAGTAGAGAGAGTGTAAGGAGTGTGGGGAGAAATTAAAAAAATATATATCCTTACCATTACTATGCAGGACTACCAAAAAGTGATTGGCAATGAGTAATCGGCTAGGGATTAATTAACCATTGTTGATTTACTAATATTTGTTAACATAAATTCATATACATTTATTTAGTTATACCAATTAGTTGCATAGATTGTGCTCTAATCTATATAGACATAGTAGTTTGTGGTGCAAAACCAGGCCACTATGTAACCGCTATCCTGATAAGTTACCGCTAGCATGGTCAAGTAATTAAAACTTCTGTTTAAAAAGCGTCTACAGGTTTTCTTGTAGACTTTGGGAGATACCCTCTCAGCAGGCAATCTTGCTGTGCATTGTTAACATTTGTTAGCAAAATAGTATCGGAGTCATAGGATTAAATGTAAAGCTTCTCAATGGTTTTAAAGACGATATTTTACCTCTCTCAAACCCCAGAAAAAGCTGATAGCTAGTCAAGCAATTTTTAATTAAGAGTTGTTGAATAAGTCTTAAACCCTAATTAATAGATATAAATAGCCAGGAATAAGTCGGCTATCGTTTCAAAATTCATGTTTTTTTTGAACTCATACTTGGAAAGTTTAATGGCTATTAACCTCAAAAAAACTCTTGCCTTTTGGTTTTTACTTCCCCGCACCAAAAACTTTTTTAGCAGACCCTAATTACTTTAACTTTAAGCAGTAAATATTATAGCAAATGAAGCCAAGGTGTTTGACAGCAAAAAAACTGACAATACATTTCTTTTAGGTGAAACCCTGATAGCTAACTACTAATTAGTATATCTATGAAAATTGATTATTTTGTTGAGAAATTATACAGTCAATTTGATGTTCAATATTATCAAGTAATTTCTGCAAAGTTAATAAGCTATCTAGTTGAAAAGAAGCTAAATGTTGACGAGAACAAATTTGATTTATTTTAACCTGTAGTTGTTTACCTAATTTCAAGGCATCTTGACTCAAAGAAGATAACTGTTGCTGTTGATAAAATCTTAAAGCTGCTCCTCTCAATACTTGTAATGTCGCTTCTTCCCCATAATCTCCAGGCATTACCCTCAAACGCAATAATAAATGATTATTTTGATAAATTCTTTCTATCTCTACTTGCCGAGATTTTTTAATAGGAATTAAAGACATTTTGGTCATAATTTTAAGTTCATTAATCAGAGCTTCAGTTTTCTTTGGTTCTAAATTTTCAACTACAGATTTCAGAACTCCATCTTGACTCCAAAGAATTCTACCTTGGGATTGTTGTTTTTCAAAATAAAGTCTACCAATTCCTGATTCTAAAACTCTCAGCAGCAATTCTTTTAATAATTTTTGGGGATCTAAAGTACCCATATTTTCTAAAGAAGTAAGTTGAGAAGAACTGGTTAAAGATAATTCTAAAATATCACATAGAGAGTTTTTTGATGAAGATTGAGTTTCAAATTGAAGTTTTGTCCGTTGTGAATCTTGAGAATTTTTGAGAAGACTGCCTTGCTCTATTGTGTTTTTTGCCTCCGAAGATTGTTGATTTTTTTCAACTGTAGCAGACTGATAATTATCAATTTGTTGTTGATTATCCTTGGCTAAACTCACTCTAGAAGCACTAGAACTCTTTGATTTTTGATGGCCAATATGGCTTAAATAAGATGAAAGGATTGACCTTTGAGTTTCAGAGGAAATTTCTTCACTTACCAGTGAACAATTTAAGTAAGATAGTAATCGGCGAGCATAATCTAAAGCAGAAGAGTCTTGGGGGTCAACTACACCAAGTCTGACTCTGCTACCTTCTACAGATAGAGGTAAAATTTGATAGTATAAACAGGCTTCAAATGGTAATATATTGTCAATTAAGGCAAATATCTGGGGATTATCCATTTGCTTTACCCCCTCATTGTTCTGAAATGCTAACATTTTTGATTTGTTGATTTGAAACTAATAGAAATCATGTATTTGATGCTCGGGATTAAGATAGGCATTCGCTGTCTCCACTAGAATTATTGAAGTTGAGTTAATCATCACTTTGAGAATAATAACTTAAGTCAGCATATAAACTGAGCTTTTTCCATCTGCTGAACATAACCACTGATTTTCAGATGGGTGAGGCATTGGGATTAAATTAACAATGCGGTAATCCTTGAATATTTATAGTAGTGGTTATAGTAGTGGGTTAATAATACTATATTATCCTAAAAATTTACAGATTTAATTAATTGAACCTTTGACTAAAGTCACTTTAATCTTTTTAAGGGCGGAAATATCTGAAAATATAATAGCTCAAACCCAGATATATCTCTAAACAGGCTAATGAACGATTAAATCTTTAGTAAATACCAGGGGAAGATTAATTACACATTACTTTTTGCCAGGCTAAATAACTTGGAGAAATTTTGCTTAAATCTATTTTGCCTATTTAATATTTATCTATTGTGATTAAGAACTGTTCCGTAAAGATTGAGCATCTAAATACAGTTTAGTCCATTCACTAATAACTTGATTAGTTTTCAGGTTTAACTTTTTACCAATTTCCTCTACACTTGCACCTGATTTTAAGGCTTCAATTAAATGACGTTGTTGAGAGTTGAGATTTTGCCAATATTCTTGCCATTGACTGGAAGTCAAACCTAGGCCATGCTCATTGAGAGAAATCTCTAGCCAATTAGCTATTAATTCTGGTTGTTGTTTGAGTGCAAAAACACGAATTGCATGATAACTAACTTTTTCTCTTAGCCTATATACCTGCTTGATAGGCAGCTCCAAAGCTTGAGCAATTTCATCCTGAGTATTACCTCTAATATAAAGTTTTAACCATTCTGCTGCTTTTTGGTCAACTTTTTCCGCCAGATATTTCTCAAATTCTTCTTGGACTTTAGACCGAAGTTGATGTTGTTGTTCCATTGCTTCTGTATCTTGATACTCCGATGTCACCACAGCATCCAACAAACTTACTCGGTCTTCCGTATCACCAGGGGTAATATCCTCTGAGATTAATTTGACCCATTCTTTGACAGGTACTTGAGTGAGGCCACCTCTTTGAGTCCGACGTAGATAATTGACAAATCTATAAACCAGTAAGGGTTGATTACGAACTGGTCTGACACAATATTCTTCTACACTAGCTAACAATAAAGAGTTTCGGAGATGTGGATTTTTCGTACATTCGGCAATCTTGGCCATTTGCTGTTGTAGGTAGCGATCGCTATTGAGCATCTCTTGGATCACTTCTTGGAGAACATCAATTACACTTCGCTGGCGATCACGACTGGTATTTACCCATGCTCGTATTTTCTGTCGCAGCATTACTAAGCCATTCAAGCGTTGCATTAAGTTTCGATAAGCTCGGTCTGGGGGAATATCTAAATACCTTTGCCGCAGAATTCGATAAAGAAATTCTCTCCCTTTGGATGCCATTTCCCTTTGGACAGGAGTAAGGGTATCTAAGGAACTAGGATTATTTCCCAATAGCCAACAAGTAATACTATTGTGGATATCTGAGTTATGGTTTGGATAGTCTTCCTGAAGTCTGGTTTTCCACTCTTGTGCCAGTGCTTGAGCCAAAGTCATTCTATTTTTAATTCTAGATATTCGATTATAGTAAAGGGGGGAGTCAACCTCTGCAAAATTCTGCCAAAAGTTTATTCTTTGCTATAGTATTCTAGCAATATTTCTGAGCTTTGATTTGATATGCGGTTTGGATTGATTATCTGGAGAGAGTTTATTAGTTTAGTGAAATAGCAAATTTCTAGATTAGTTAAAACCTAGATGGATATTTTTGTATTTTTCTATTTCTATAAAATATTCATTATTTTTCAGAATCCTCAGAAGTAGATATTATATATTCTGTGAAAATTGGCAAAACTGAAAATAAGGTTTCTTGTGCCTCGACTTTCGTTGGAATGAAAAATATCTGTATATATATAATAACTCAGTTATTACCTATCAACTTTTTTGTATGTTGCCTAATTTGGGATCGGAGTTAGTTATTTCCTATCTTAATCTTTCTGAAAATTATAGATAAATTTTTCTCTCAGCTTTAGTCAAACCTAATCTGACTTTTTCTAATCCTCAGAAGTAGATATTATATATTCTGTGAAAACTAGCAAAACTGAAAATAAGGTTTCTTGTGCCTCGACTTTCGTTGGAATGAAAAAATTTCTGTATAGATATAAGAAATCAGTTATTACTTATCAACTTTTTTATGCCTAATTTGGGGTTATAGTTGATTATCCCCTATCTGAATCTTTCTGAAAATTATATAGTATTTCTCAAGTTACTGAGGTACAGTTGTTGTTCTTATTTTCTATTCCCATTGAACCAGAATTACTATTCCCTCCGACCTCCGACCTCCGACCTAAAACCAACAAATTTTGTACTTCACTCAGAGATGGGAGTTGCTATAGATAAATTTTTCTCTCAGCTTCAGTCAAACCTAATGTGACTTTTTCTAATCCTCATAAATGGATATTACATATTGTCTGAAAATTGGCAAAACTGAAAATAATGTTTCTTGTTGCTCCTCTTTCGTTGGGATTAACAAATTTATGTATAGATATAAGAACTCACTTATTACCTATCAACTTTTTTATGCCTAATTTGGGATCATAGTTAATTATCTCCTATCTGAATCTTTCTGAAAATTATATAGTATTTCTCAAGTTACTGAGGTACAGTTGTTTTTTTTATTTTCTATTCCCATTGAACCAGAATTACTACTCCCTCATACCTCCGACTTATAGCGGTTTTCATAAACATAGACTACAATTATAGAAAATAGAAAAACTA